>DASXIP010000664.1:0-13386 GCA_036497875.1 Caldimonas sp. | reverse complement strand
GAGGCCGAGGCGTTGAAGTCGGCCGGTGCGGTGGTGACGTCCTGGGGAACCGCGAAGACGAATTGCGCGCTCGGCGAGCCCATGAAGTTGTCCCACATCTCCTTGTTCCCGGTGGCCGGGTTGACGGCAGCGGTGGCGAAGGGGTTGATCGCAACGGCGGTGCCGTTCTGCAGCCAGCGGAACACCATCACCGGCTGCTTGCTGGCGTTGCGCGAGACGCTCTGGATGTCGTAGGTCGGCGTAATGGCGCCCGGCGGTAGCCGCCCGACGGATGCACCCGACGCGATCCACGAGGCGTTCGTGTTGGCGTTGCCGCCCGTCACCACCAGCGCATTCGCCGGGTTGGGTGGCGTCACCGGGAAGTGCGCCAGGTTGATGTCGGCCAGCGGGAACGTGCCGTTCGACTTGTGGCAGAGCGCGCACGCCGAGTCGTCGGGCTGCGGGCCCGCCGGGTGGGCGATGCCGGTCCCGTTGATGTTCGTGGACGTGAGGCCGGCGGCCTTGTCGGCCAGCGTGACGCCGGTGGCGGTCTTGAAGTTGATGCCGTCGTGGCAGGCGCCGCAGGCCAGCGCGCTCGGCACCTTCAACCAGTTGTCGCCGTCCTTGCTCTTGGTCGTGCGCGAGATCGTCGACGACCCGTCGTGACACGACGTGCAGGGGTCGGTCTGTCGCAGTCACAGGCCGACATGCTCGCGGTCCTGCTGCGTGACGAAACGTTCGCCGCCGGCGAGGTGCTGGCGCGCGAAGGACCCGTCGACGACCGCCTCGTCGTCGTCGACGGCCCGCTCGACGTGGTGCGCCCGCCGGGACACGGGGCGAGACGCTGCTCGCGACCTACGCGCTGGCGATCTTGCCCATGAGTTCGGCTTCCTCGACGGCGCGCCGCGCTACGCGTCGCTGCTCGCGAGCAGCCCAGCGCGGCTCCTGATGCTCGAACGGGCCCGACTCGAGAGCCTGCTCGACACCGAGCCGCGCGTTCTCTTCGCAGTCATGCGGGCGATCGTCCGCTCGACGCACCTATTGCAGACGCGCTTGTCGATGCAGGCCTCGGAGCTGACGAACTACGTCGTCAAGCAGCATGGGGGTTATTGAGCGGGCGCCCCTCGCTCAAGCCGTCGAGCAGGATCGCGCCCCAGAGAAACCCCAGGGCCGCGGCTGCTGTTGATATAGATCAGCCTGCATGTCGTCACCGACTCTAGATTGTTGTTCGTGTGGCCGATTGAATCCTCGCCATCCGGCGCGCGAGGTTAGGCATGCCGAAACGAGGAGGCGGCGTGCGTCGGCCGCCTGCAGTCAGGCGTGGCGCACCGGGCGTCGCCGATGCTGCGCCAGCCATAGCGGCGTTCGCGAGTGCGCAACCTTGCAGACGAAGTGCTGGCGAGCGACGTGGTAGCTCGAGTCGAAACCGAAGAAGTTGAGCTTGATCCGCTCGAGTTCCTCGGCGCGGTACGCCGCCAAAGGCTTTTTGGCCTCGTCGGCGGCACGGCGTGCGCTCTTCGCGGCGAGCCGGCGCGCCGAGCCGGCACCCGCCGAGGCAGCGGCGCGCTCGGCCACCGCCGCGAGAAAGGCAGCCGGGTCGCGCGCGAGACAGGCATCGACGAGGCCGAGCGCGACCGCCTCCTTCGCACTCACCGGCAGGCGGCGTTCCATCATCGCCCGCGCGCTCTGCGCCTCCATCCGGTGCGGCAGGAGATAAGTCCAGTACTCGGAGCCGTAGAGGTTGCCCATGGCGCGGTAATGCGGGTTGAGAATGACGCCGTCGCGAACCAGCACTTGATCGGCGGCGAGCGCCAGGAACACGCCTCCGGCGCCGGCATTGCCTGACAGCGCGGAGATCGTGAGCTGCCGGTCGGTGCGCAGGATCTCGAGCACCAGGTCGTTCATCGCCTCGATGTTGCGCAACGATTCCTCGGCGGGATGCGGGTGTGCCTCGATCAGATTCAGGTCGATGCCGTTGCTCCAGAAATCCGGCCCGCCGGCAAGTACGATCGCGCGCGTCGGTCTGGCCTTGGCGGCGCGCAACGCCTCGGTCAATGCGCGGCATTGAGCAGTGCCCATGGCGCCGTTGTAGAACGGAAAACGCACCCAGCCGACCGCGCCGGCTTCCTCGTACCGGATCGGCCGCCACGTCGGCGCGTCGCGGACAGCGTCGGGCGCCGCCGGCGACTCGGCGATGCCGGCGAGCCGATCGCCGAGCAGCATGGCCGCCGGCAGCTTGAAGCCGGGCTCCTTGCCGTCGGCCCGGCGCAGATGGGTGATCAACAGCGAACCGTCGCGCGTGGCGCGCAAGATGCTGCCGTCGCGTTGTGCGATGACCGTTCCCGGTCTCGCCTGCGGATGCAGCACGCCTTCCAGGTGCGCACCGTGCAGGTAGACCGGCAGGCCGAGAACTTCGTCAAGCACCCCCGGCGCACCGTCGGACGCACGTACCTTGCGCAGCACGGTCGTGCCGGCGTCGTTTGCCCAGTCGATCGCCCGGTCGGCCTGGCGCATTGCCGGCCGGAGCCGCCCGCGGGGCGGCGGCACGATGGCTGCCGGCGACGCCGGCTCGGCACCTTCGGCGATGCGCCGCAACGTGCGCTGCAGCGCGAGCACCGCCGCCTCGGTCACTTCGTTTCGGTACAGGCTGCTCTTGGATGCATCGCGCACCGGGAAGGTCACGCTTTCCCAGACATCGCCACCGTCGAGATCGCCGTTGGCCTCGATGACCGTGACGCCCCATTCGGCTTCGCCATCAAGGATCGCCCAGTCGAGCGCCGAGGGCCCGCGGTCGCCGACGACGCCGGGATGGATCACGAGGCAGCGGTGCCGACGCCAGACCGCGTCCGCAATCCGGCGCTTGAGGAACGGCGCGACGATCAGCTGCGGCTGCCACATCGCGATTGCCTCCGCGGTGACGCTGTCGTTGATGTCGAGTTCGACCGAGACCTCATGCCCGGCGTGCCTCAGCTCGTCGAACAGCCTCTGGGTCAGGCTATTGAACGAGTGAGCGAGGAGCAGGATGCGCATCAGCAGATCCTCGGCAGTTGCTCGCCGGTGAGCCAGTCGACGACGCGGCGGCCGCCGAAGCGCGTGTCCATCTGCACGAAGCGATGCGGATCGGCGATCACCTCGCCGATCAACGCCGCCTCGGCGCCGAGCGGATGCGCGCGCATCGCCTCGAGCAGGCGCGCGGCATCGGCCGCGGCGCAGATCGCGACCAGCTTGCCCTCGTTGGCGACGTAGAGCGGGTCGAGACCGAGGAACTCGCAGACTGCCTCGACCTCGTGTCGCACCGGTATCCGCGCCTCAGAGATCAGCATGCCGCAGCCCGATTGGGCGCAAAGCTCGTTGAGCGTCGTCGCCAGGCCGCCGCGCGTGGGGTCGCGCAGGCAATGGATCGCGGGCACCGCCTTCACCATCGCCGCGACGAGGCCATGCAGCGCCGCGGTGTCGGAACGGATCGTCGTCTCGAAGCTCAGGCTCTCGCGCAGCGACATGATGGCGACGCCGTGGTCACCGATCGTGCCGCTGACGAGAATGCAGTCGCCGGGGCGAGCGCCGTCGCCGGAGATGCGCACGCCCTCCGGAACGACGCCGACGCCGGTGGTCGTGATGAAGACGCCGTCGCCCTTGCCCTTCTCGACGACCTTGGTGTCGCCGGTGACGATCGGCACGCCGGCTTCCTTCGCCGCCGCGGCCATCGACTCGACGATGCGCTTCAGGTCGGCGAGCGGGTAGCCTTCCTCGAGGATGAAGCCCGCCGCGAGATAGAGCGGCACGGCACCCGACATCGCCACGTCGTTGATCGTCCCGTGCACCGAAAGGCAGCCGATGTCGCCTCCGGGAAAGAACAGTGGCGAGACGACGTGGCAGTCGGTTGAGATCACCATGCGACCCGACGGCACCGGGAACGCCGCCTGGTCGTTGCCCTGCCGCAGCCATTCGTTGTCGAAGGCGCGGCGGAACAACTCGTCGATCAACTGCGCCATTGCGCGTCCGCCGCCGCCGTGCGTCATGTCGACGCAGCCGTGCCTGAAGTCGACCGGGCGGATGTAGCCCTTGCGTACCGTGCTCACGGCACCACGCCCGAAGTGCTCGGCAATTCCCTGTGGGACCCGAGCCGGGGAACACCTACGATCGTTCGCCTTGCCCGCACCTTCAATCCGGAGGACGTTTCATGCCGCTCGTTCTTGCCACCGTCGAGGAAGACATCGGCTTCATCACCCTCAACCACGACGCCAAGCGCAATGCCTTGAGCGAGCGGCTGGTCGACGAAATCATCGCTGCGCTCGCCGATTTCAGGACGCAGGACGTCCGCGTCGTCGTGCTGCAGGCGCACCCCGGCGCGAAGGTCTGGTCGGCGGGACACGACGTCGACGAACTGCCGGAGTCGCGCCGCGACCCGCTCGGCTGGGACGATCCGCTGCGCCACCTGATCCGCGAGATCGAGAACTTCCCGGCGCCGGTGATCGCCATGATCGAGGGCACGGTCTGGGGCGGCGCCTGCGAAACGGCCTTCGCCTGCGACCTGATCGTCGCGTCTCCCGAGGCCGCCTTCGCCGTCACGCCGGCCCGCATCGGCGTTCCCTACAACGTGTCGGGAATGGTGACGTTCATGAATGCCGCCGTCCTGCGCATCGTCAAGGAGATGGCCTTCACGGCGCGGCCGATCTCCGCCGAACGCGCCGAGCGGCTCGGCGTCATCAACCACCTCGTTCCGGCCGCGGAGCTGGCGCCGTTCACGCTCGACCTGGCGCGCCAGATCGCGGCGAACTCGCCCCTCAGCATCGCCGTCATGAAGGAGCAGCTGCGGATCCTCGGCGGGGCGCGGCCCATGTCGCCGCAAGGGTTCGAGCGGGTCCAGGGGCTGCGCCGGGTCGTCTACGACAGCGAGGACTACCAGGAAGGGATCCGCGCCTTCAAGTCCAGGCGCAGGCCCGCGTTCAAGGGCAAGTAGCCGGGTGGCCCGAAGGCGCCGGTCACCGCTGCATGCACCGAAGGGTGTCGTCGGCACGACTACGCCGCCATCGTTGCCGGCTCGACGACGATCGCCGCATCCTTGAAGCGACCGTAGCTGTAGTGCGCCGCGCAGGCGCCTTCGGATGACACCATGCACGAGCCGATCGGGTTCTCCGGAGTGCAGACGGTACCGAAGACCTTGCAGTCGCTCGGCTTCTTCACGCCGCGCAGGATCGCGCCGCACTCGCAGGCCTTGTTGTCGGGAACCGACCGGTAGGTGATGCCGTAGCGCGCCTCGGCGTCGAACTCGCGGTACGCCTCCTTGATGGCCAGGGCGCTGTACGGCACTTCGCCGAGGCCGCGCCATTCGAAGGTCCGGCGCAGCTCGAAGACCTCGGCGACGAGCGTCTTGGCCCTGACGTTGCCCTCGCGCGTGACGGCGCGCGTGAATTCGTTTTCCACCTCGGCGCGGCCCTCGTTGAGCTGGCGCACGAGCATCAGGATCGCCTGCATCACGTCGAGCGGCTCGAAGCCGGCGATCACGACCGGGCGTGCGTACTCTTCGGCGAAGTACTCGTAGGGCTGGCTGCCGATCACCGTCGACACGTGCGCCGGGCCGATGAAGCCGTCGATCGGCACGGTGCCGTATTCGCGAACTTCCTTCGACTCGAGGATGTGGCTGATCGCCGCCGGGGTCAGGACGTGGTTGGAGAAGACGCTGAAGTTGGCCAGGCCCCGCGCCTTGGCCTGGCGGATCGCCACCGCCGTCGGCGGCGTCGTCGTCTCGAAGCCGATGGCGAAGAAGACGACTTCGCGCCCGGGGTTCTGCTCGGCGATCCGCACTGCGTCGGCGCTCGAATAGACCATGCGGACGTCGGCGCCGCGCGCCTTGGTCTTCAGCAGCGACATGCCGCCCGAGGCCGGAACGCGCATCGTGTCGGCGTAGGTGGCGAGGATCAGACCGGGCCGCGCCGCGAGCTCGAGGGCGTTGTCGATGCGCCCGATCGGCAGCACGCAGACCGGGCAGCCGGGGCCGTGGATCATGTTGACGCTCGGTGGCAGCAGGTCCTTCAGGCCGTAGCGCGAGATCGCGTGCGTGTGCCCGCCGCAGAACTCCATGAGGTTGTAGCGCCGAGCGGCATCGGCTTCGCGTGCGATCGCTCCGGCGAGGCCGCGCGCCAGCTCGCCGTCGCGGAATTCGTCGATGTACTTCATCTCACACCGCCTGCGCCGCGAGGGCGGAGTCGAGGCCCGCTTCGGCGAAGGTCTGCAAGGTCCGCTCGGCCTCGTCGGCATCGAGCCGCGCCAGCGCGTAGCCGACATGGACGATGACGTAGTCGCCGGCGCGGATGCCTTCGACGAGCGCCAACGACACGTGCTTCCGGACGCCGCCGAGATCGACGACGGCGTCGTCGCCGGCGAGCAGCTCGACGACGCGGGCGGGAATGGCGAGGCACATCGGCTCCTCCTTCAATTCGCGACGCTAGCCTGCACGGCGACCCAGGCCTGGCCGAGGGCGATACCGCCGTCGTTCGGCGGCACGGCCTCGGCCTCGAGCATCGTCAACCCGCGTGCCATCAGTTCGTGCCTCAGGCCGCGCGCAAGTACCGCGTTGAGAAAGCAACCGCCGCCACAGGCGATGGTCGTCAGGCGCTGGCCGTGCGCGGCACGCGCCACCCACTCGGCCAGAGCCCAGACCAGGGTCGCGTGGAACAGCGCGGCGCCACGGCCGGCGTCGGTTTCGTCGGACAGGCGCAGGGCGAGCGGGCCGAGGTCGAGCTCGTTCGCTGCCGAGATCGCGACCAGCGAGGGCTCCGCGGCAACGGCTCCGTGGTGTTCGGCCAGGCCCTCGAGCAGCATCGCCGCCTGGCCCTCGAACGCCATGCGACGCCGCACTCCAAGCAGGCCGGCCGCGGCGTCGAACCAGCGGCCGAGGCTGCTCGTCTCGGGCGCGTTGAAGCCGCTCTCGAGCATCGTCGCGACCGACGCCGCTGCCGGTTCGTCGGCGAAGCGGGACCGCGCGGCTTCGCCGCGCCCGGCCAGCTTGAGCGCCGCAGCCGCCATCCGCCAGGGCTCGCGCGCGGCGCGGTCGCAGCCGGGCAAGCGCAGCGGGCGCAGGCGCCCGAGGCGCGCGAACGACGCGCCGTCGACGCGCAGCAATTCGCCGCCCCAGGCCGCGCCGTCGCTGCCGAGGCCGACGCCGTCGAGCGCCAACCCGAGGGCCGGACCTTGCACGCGATGCTCGGCCAGCACCGCCGCGACGTGCGCGTGGTGATGCTGCACGGCATGCAGGCGAGCCCGATGCCGATCGGCCATCCAGGCCGCAAGCCGGGTGCTGTAGAAGTCCGGATGGAGGTCGTGCGCGACGACGTCCGGCCGGACCTGCAGGATCGCGAGCAGGTGCACGACCACGTCCTCGAGCGAACTGCAGGTCGGCGCGTTGTCGAGGTCGCCGACATGCTGCGAGACGAAGGCCTCGTCGCCGCGCGTGACGCAGACCGTGTTCTTGAAGTAGCCGCCGAGCGCCAGCACCGAGGGGCCGCTGGCGGCGAGCCGGATCGAGCGCGGCGTGTAGCCGCGCGCGCGGCGAATGAACTGAAAGCCCTGTGCCGCGCCGCCCGAGGATGCGCGCAGGACGCTGTCGTCGCAACGCTGGACGATGTCGCGGTCGTGAACGAGGAAGGCGTCGGCGATTCCGGTGAGCCGGTCCAGCGCCTCGTCGTTGCCGGTCACCAGCGGTTCGCCGCCGGGGTTGGCACTGGTCATCACCATCGCCAGGGGCTGCGCCTGGGCTAGCCACGCCATGCCCGTCGGTCGGCCCGCCGCTTCATGGAAGAGGAGCACCTGCAACGGCGTGTAGGGCAGCATCACGCCGAGCCAGGCCAGGCCGGGCGCGACGCCGGGCAAGCAAGCGTCGACCCCGGCGGCCTTGCGCAGCAGCAAGATCGGTCGCTCTTCGCCTTGCAGCAAATCGGTCTCGGCAGCGCTCGCATGCGCCAGCGACGCGAGCGAAGCGACGTTGGCCAACATCACCGCGAACGGCTTTTCGTCGCGCGCCTTGCGCGCGCGCAGCGCTGCGACCGCATTCGCGTTGCGCGCATCGCATGCAAGATGAAAGCCGCCCAGCCCCTTGATCGCGACGATCTCGCCGCGGACGATGCGGTCCAGCGCGCCGGCGATCGGATCGACGCCCTCGACCGCAGCGCCGCGCGCGTCGAGCAGGGTCAGTCGCGGACCGCATACCGGGCAGGCATTCGGCTCGGCGTGGAAGCGCCGATCGAGCGGCGAGCGGTACTCGGCCAGGCAGGCCGGGCACTGCGCGAAGCCGGCCATGCTCGTCGTCGCGCGGTCATACGGCAGGGTGCGGGTGATCGTGAAGCGGGGCCCGCAGTTCGTGCAGTTGGTGAAGGCATAGCGCCAGCGCCGGTCGGCGGGAGCGAGCATCTCGGCGAGGCAGTCCGCGCACACGGCGCTGTCGGGGCCGATCGCAGTGGCCGCGCGGCCGCCCGCGCTCTCGACGATCGCAAAGCCGGTGCCTGCCGACGCCGGCATCGTCTGCTCGCCGGGCAGCACGCGATCGACGCGGGCCAGCGGTGGCGCGTCGTCGCGGACGCGGCGAACGAACTCGTCGATCAGCGCGCCGTCGCCCTCAACCTCGATCGTCACTCCGGCGCCGTCGTTGCGCACCCAGCCATCGAGCCCGAGGCCATTCGCCAGCCGGTAGACGAAGGGCCTGAAGCCCACGCCCTGGACGATGCCGCGCACCTCGACGTGCCGGCGCAGGCGCGGTTCGGCAGCGGCCAGGGTGTCCATCGCCGTCTCGCCCGGATCGTTCTACGCGCGGCGACCGAGCTCGGTCTCGAGCTCGGCGATGCGACGCTGCAGCGCCGCCACGCTCGCATCTCGGTGCGCCCGCGCGGCGGCAACGCCACGCTCGAGCCAGCGCAGCCAGGCCTCGAATCCTTCGCCGGTGGTCGCCGACACGCGCATCGCCTCGATGTCGGGTTGCACGCGCCGGGCGAAGCCGATCGCAGCGTCGACGTCGAAGTCCACGTGGGGCAGCAGGTCGACCTTGTTGACGAGGAGCAGGTCGGCGGCGTGGAACATGTCGGGGTACTTGAGAGGCTTGTCGTCGCCCTCGGTCACCGAGAGGATGACGACCTTGTGCGCTTCGCCGAGGTCGAACGCCGCCGGGCAGACGAGGTTGCCGACGTTTTCGACGAGCAGCAGGCTGCCCTCGGCCGGGTCGAGCTCGGCGATCGCGCGGCTCACCATGTCGGCGTCGAGGTGGCAGCCCTTGCCGGTGTTGATCTGGATCGCCGGCGCTCCGCTGGCGCGGATGCGGTCGGCGTCGCGTGTGGTCTGCTGGTCGCCTTCGATCACCGCCGCGTCGACGCGGCCGCGCAGCGCTTCGATCGTCTTCACGAGCAGCGTCGTCTTGCCCGAGCCGGGGCTCGAGACGAGGTTCAGCGCGAAGATGCCGCGCTCGGCGAGGAGGCGGCGATTGGCGGCGGCGATCGCATCGTTCCTGGCCAGGATGTCGCGCTCGATCCGCACCCTGCGCCCCGGTTCGATGTCGGGCGCGTGCACTGCGCCAAGCGTTGCGCCGCCCGACGCGGAATGGTCGTGGTCGTGCCAGCTGCCGTCGACATGCCGGTGCCAATGGCTGCCTTCGTGGTCGCCGGTCGCGGGGTCGGCGTGCGAATGCGAGGTGGCACCGGCGTGCGAGTGGACGTGCCCGTCCTCGTGCGCATGCTCGTGCCCGTGCGCATGCTCAGGCTCGTGCCCATGGGCATGCTCGTCCTCGTGTTCATCCTCGTACCCCGAGGGCTCGGCGAACGCGCCTTCGATTCGCGCCTGACCCTCGCCGCAACCGCAAGTGACGCACATGACTCCTCTCCTTCGTGTCTGATGGAGATCGCCGGCGCCGTGCGCTCAGACGACCTCGAGTTCGCGGACGCGCATGTCGTCGCCGCGAACGACTTGCAACTGGTAGCTGCCACAGAGAGGGCAGGCGTCGCCATGGCGGGTGATCTCGACCTGAGCGCCACACGGCATGCACCACGCGGCGCCGGGCCTGGCGACGATCTCGAGCCGCGCGCCTTCGGCCAGCGTGCCGCGCGCGACGGCGTCGAAGCAGAACCGCAAGGCGTCGACCTCGACCTGCGCCAGGGCGCCGATCTCGACCCACACCGCCCTGACGCGAGTCGCCGCGTGTCCGCGCGCGCCTTCCTCGACGACCTGCAGCATGCCTTCGGCGAGCGACATCTCATGCATGGCGCTGCACCTCGACGCGACATGCGACACAAGGGTCGAGCGCCTGCACCGCCACGCCGGCGAGCTTGCGCAAGGTCGCTTCGTCGCCGGCCTCGGTGCCGACGAGACCGCGCGCCAGCGCACCTTCGGGATGGAAGTTCCAGTCGGTCGGCGCGACGATGCGGTAGCCTGTGACACGGCCCTCGCCGAGCCGGGCATGGTGAACGAGCAGGCCGCGTGCGGTCTGCGCCGCAGCGAGCCCCTCCCCCGGGCCGAGCGGCCAGGCCTGGACCCAGCGCGCGGCGTCGGCATCGCCGCCGCGCAAGGCGTCGAGCAGCCCGGCGAGCTCGACCAGGCGCGCCGCGATCCGCGTCGCCGCGCTCCGGCCATCGCGCTCGATCAGCGCTGCCACCAGCGGGTGCGCATGCGTGCGCGCCAGCGCGCCGGTCTCGACCGGCTCGCCGTTCCATGTCGGCGCTTGCGCGAAAGCGGCTTCACTTTGCAGTGCCGGAACGACCTTCGACCACCAGCCGTCGTCGTCGAGGCCGGGCATCAGTGCGGTATCGCTGCGGCCGAGTCGGGGAGCGGTGGCGGCGATGATCGCCAGCATGCGAGCCGGCAAGGTCGAGGTCGTGGCGCGCCAGCGATCGAACGCGGCGAGGTCGGTCTCGGCGACCCAGGCTGCCGCGTCGCGTCCGTAGACATGGTCGCGGGCGAGCGCGTCGAGCGCCGCGGCGGCAGCGGCGAGCGCGGCCTTCGGCGCGCTGGGTGAGACCCGCAGCGCTGCGATCGCTTGCGCGACCGCTGCCCGCGCGCCGGCGACCGCCGCCGCTTGCGGCGCGAGTGCGAGGGCGCGCGGTGCATCGATGAGCATGCGCCAGAAAGTCTCCTGCGCCGCCTCCAGCGGCACGGTCCATACCGCGAGCTCGGGAATGTCGGCGGGCTCGGCGCCGGCAGCCCGCAACGCGCCCGCCGCAGCCGCTCCCTGGGCCTGGCCGCAGATCGCGAACAGGCTCGGCAACAACCTGGTGGCCTCGGCGGGGCTGCGGCCGACGGCGACGCGAGCGGCGAGCGCCGGCCGGGTCGAACGCACGCCGACCTGCCGCACGCGCCGTCCGTCCCAGAGCAGGCTCACGCTGATATCACCTTCGATCGGCATGGTCGCCGCCGCTGAAGTGGCCGCGCAGGAAGTCGCGCTTCGAGACGGCCGCACCGGCGCCGACGTCGTCGCGACCCTTGGCGTGCGTCGCCGGTGCCAGCTCGGCCTTCGGATATTCCGCAGCCTCGGCGTTCGCCCCGTCGAACAAGGCCTCGCGGGCGAGCTGTGCGACGAGGCGCGCCGCGGCGTGGCTCTCGAACTCGTGCATCGGCGAGAACAGCGAGCAGGTCTGGTGCTCGCCGATCGCCGCGTCGGCAGCGCCGATGAACTCGTAGACGCCGGCCGGAAAGCGGAGCTTGCGCTTGCCGCCCATCGGCAGCGGCTGCCACTGGTCGAGGTCGCGCGGCAGCAGCACCAGGTTCATGAACCACGGCGTGACCATCACGCCGAGCCAGTGGCCCTGCCACGGCGCGAAACCGACCGCCTCGACCTCGAGCGCCGGATTCACGAATCCGAGGCCCTGCATGCGCTTGGCCACCTCGCGGAAGGCGGCGGTCAGGCGTGCCGAGGGATCCGGCAGCGGTGGCGCAGCATCATCCATCGACGAGCACCATGAACTGCTCGCGCGTCGCCGAGCAGTTCGGACATGTCCAGTGCGGCGGCAGCTGGTCGAACGGCGTGCCGGGCGGCACCTGCCAGACCGGGTCGCCTTCGGCCGGGTCGTAGACGGTCCAGCAGATCTTGCACTCGAGCTTCGTTGTCGGACCGATCTCGCGATCGTGGCCGAAGCCCTGGAAGGCGAGCGTGCTCATCCCTGGTTCGCGCTCAGGGGTTGGGCTTGCTCGGCGCACGACTCGCTCATCCACTCGACGAGCTCGGCCATCCGCGTCCGGCTATCGGCCAGGTCTTCGGCCGACGCGACGGCGACCTCGGGCATGTCGACGACCTCGAGAGTGTTGAGGATCAGCGTGTTCATCGAGTTGAAGTACTGGACGCGCCAGACGTCGCGAGTCAGGGTCGAGGTGACGCGGCAGTTGCCGAAGCCGCGCGAGATCATCGCCACCGGGCCGACCGGCAGGGCACGCTCGAGGACGGCGTGGTCGTCGGGGGTCATCGGAAACAGTGTCATGTTGATCACGTGCGCGCGCGCGCCGGGTGCGCGACCCTCGACCTGGCTGCCGATCTCGGCGACGAGTGCTGGCGAGTTCATCGCACCCGGCGGCCATTCGACTTCGGCCACGCCGACGGCCGAGGCATCGCGTGCGGCGTCGATGGCGATCTGCGGCACTGCGGCGGCCTCGAGCCAGTCGCGCGCGAGCCGCCCTCCGGCATCGACTTCGCAGCAGCGCCAGAGCCCCGTGAAGACGCTCTCCTGGATCCTGAAGCGGCGCTCACCGCCGATCTGGATCGACACCTCTCCTTCACCGAGCACCTCGTTGGTGATCGCCAGCGCGGCCGGAGTGATGCCGGTCATTTCCGTGCGCGGACCCTGCGGCTCGCGCTCGGGGTCCCAGCCTTCGAGCTCGGCGAGAAAGCGCGCGAGAACGTCGCGCGACTCGGCGAGCGCGAGGGGGTCGACCTTCTCGGGGACGCGCGGCATCTGGAAGGTGCTCATGCCGCGCGGCATCTCGAGGAAGTCGAGCTCGGCATCGTCGTCGGGCTGCGAGCCCGGGCCGATGGCCCGCACGGGGATCGGGAAGTCCTTCATCGCATCTCCTTCTTCCGGCCCGGCTCTCTCGGTCAGGCGGCGCAGCTGCTCGACGTGTCACCAGAGCCGCGCACCGGGATTCCGACGGTCGGCGGCCGGGTCGCAGGCGCGACGAGCAGCGCGCCAAGCCGCTCGATGTAGTCGTCCCAGTTGCGCAGGCCATCGATGGCGCCGACGTAGCGGCCGTCCTTCAACATCACGAGCGCCGGCCAGTGGTTGAAGCCGTAGCGCGGCTGGACCTTGCGGGCTGCTTCGGGCAGCAGCACGGCGATCTCGAAGCGGCCCGGGAACGCGCGCTGCAGCTCGGGGACGATCACGACGAGGTCGAGCGTCTCCTTGATCCGTCTCGGGTCTTCGATGAACAAGAGCAAGGCATGGCCGG
>DASXIP010000663.1:0-1929 GCA_036497875.1 Caldimonas sp. | reverse complement strand
GCCGTCGCGTGTCGCGCGCTCGATGTGCGCCCAGGCGCGCTCGAGGCCGTCGAGGGCGATGCCGTCAGCGGGCGGATTCACCGCCGGCGCCATGAAGGTCTCCATGCAATGGGCGATCGCGTCCATGCCGGTGGCGGCGGTTAGCAAGGCCGGCAGGCCGATGGTGAGCTCGGGATCGCAGATCGCCGTCTTCGGCACCAGGTGCCAACTGTGAAAGCCCAGCTTCCTGCCGTCGTCGACGATGACGATCGCGCCGCGCGCGACTTCGCTGCCGGTGCCCGCGGTGGTCGGCACCGCAATTAGCGGCGCGACGCTGTCGGTGATGCGGACGCTGCCGCCCTCGATCGTCGCGTACCTCGCGAGCGGCCCGTCATGCGTTGCTGCGATCGCGACGCCCTTGGCGAGATCGATGCTCGAGCCACCGCCGATCGCGACCAGGCCGTCGCAGCGCTCGACGCGATAGACCTCGGCCGCAGCACGCACTGCGCGCTCGGTGGGATTCGACGGTGTCGCGTCGAATACCGCGTGCGGCTTCGAGCCCAGCGTCGCGAGGGCGCGGTCGAGCAGGCCGGCGGCGCGAACGCCGGCGTCGGTGACGACCAACGGCTTGGCGATGCCGGCGCGCTCGAGCTCCTGCGCCAGGAGCGCGAGGGCGCCGAAGTCGAGCTGCACCTGGGTGATGTACAGGATGAGCGCCATGCTGTCAGTCTGGCACACTGCCGCGCCGCGCAGCCAGGGGTGCTGCTGACATACGATCATCGATCGCCATGCAACGTTCCGACTTCCGCTTCTTCGAGCGCCTGCGCGTCCGCTGGGCCGAGATCGACGCCCAGCAGATCGTCTTCAACGGTCACTACCTGATGTACTTCGACACCGCGATCGCAGGCTACTGGCGGGCGCTGGCGATGCCGTACCACGAGACCATGGAAGCGCTCGGTGGCGACATGTTCGTCCGCAAGGCGACACTTGAGTACCTCGGGTCGGCGTGCTACGACGACGTCCTCGAGATCGGCCTGCGCTGCGCGCGGATCGGCAACTCGTCGATGGCGTTCCAGGCCGGTGCGTTTCGCCAGCAGCAGCTGCTTGTGAGCGGCGAGCTCGTCTACGTCTTCGCCGATCCGAAGGTCAAGGAGGCGCGGCCGGTGCCGCCACAGTTGCGGGCGCTGTTCGAGAGCTTCGAGGCTGGCGAGCCGATGGTCGAGGTGCGCGTCGGCGCCTGGAAGGAACTCGAGCCCGCGGCGCGGTCTATCCGCGCCGAGGTGTTCATCGGCGAACAGAGGATCCCGGCCGAGATGGAGTGGGACGACGCCGACGCCGATTCCGTCCACGCGGTCGCCTTCAACCGGCTCGGCCGCGCTCTCGGCACCGGCCGCATGCTCGAGCACGTGCCGGGCGTTGCCAAGATCGGCCGGATGGCGGTCGCGGCGACGTCGCGGCATTGCGGCGTTGGCCGTGCGGTCCTCGACGGGTTGCTCGACGCTGCGAGAGCGCGCGGCGATCGTCAGGCGATGCTGCACGCGCAGCTGAGCGCCGCGAGCTTCTACGAACGTGCCGGATTCGTTCGTCGGGGCCCCGAGTTCGACGAGGCCGGAATCGCCCACGTCGAGATGCTGCGCGCGCTCTGAGCCTTCAGCGCGCGGGCGCGACGTCGAACGCCTCGACGTGACGATCGCCTTCGATGAAGCCACCGAGCGGCAGCGCCGCCGCGGCGATCGCGGCTTCGGCGGCGGCGTCGATGCCATCGCGCCCGGTCAAGGACGATTGCACGCGCGCATACGTTTCCATCCATGTCTGTCGGTCGGCGTCGCGGCGGACGAGGAGCCGCGCCTGCAGGCCGAGGATCTCCCGGGCGAGCGATCGCTGCATCGACTCGACCGCTGCACGCGCGGCGTCGGCGCGGCGCTCGTCGACGCGATACCAGACGAAGAG
>DASXIP010000662.1:0-1865 GCA_036497875.1 Caldimonas sp. | reverse complement strand
GTGGCCGAGCCCGACGGCTACACGCTCCTGCTCGGGACGGCGGGGATGATGACGATGTTCCCGAACGCCTACCGCAAGCTCAGCTACGACCCGATTCGGGACTTCGTTCCGATCATCAACGCTGCGAGCTTCGAGCTCGCGATGACGATCTCGAGCAAGGTGCCGGCGACGACGCTGCCGGAGTTCGTCGCCTGGGCGCGCACCCAAGGCAGCGACGGCGCAAACGTCAGCTTCGCGTCGTACGGCGCCGGCACGCCGTCGCACTTCCTCGGCGAGATGCTGAACCGTGCGGCCGGGCTGAAGATGGTCCACGTGCCGTACAAGGGCTCGACGCCGGCGCGCCAGGACGTGATGGGCGGCACCGTGCCGCTCTACTTCGACACTGTCGGCGGTGCGTTGACGATGCTGCCGACCGGGCGCATCAAGGTGCTCGCGACGAGCGGCGCCAGGCGCTCGCCGCCGATGCCGGCAGTGCCGTCCTTCGTCGAGCTCGACTACCCGGACGTGATCGCGAGCGCCTGGTTCTCCTATTACGCGCCGGCGAAGACGCCGGCGCCGATCGTCGACAAGCTGCGCAGCGAATTCCTGAACGCGGTGCGCTCGCGCGAGGTTCGTCAGCAGCTGATCGTCAACGGCATGTATCCGGTCGGCGACGGCCCCGAGGCACTGCTGAAGACGATGCGCGACGACACCGAGCGCTGGGGCCGCATCATGCGGGCGGCCAATTTCCACGCCGACGAATGAGCCGGCCGAACTTCGTCTTCATCGTCGCCGACGACCTCGGCTTCGCCGACCTCGGCTGCTACGGCGGCCGCGTGCCGGTGTCGCCGGTGCTCGACCGGATGGCGGCCGACGGCATCCGCTTCACGCAGGGCTATGCGAACTCGCCGGTCTGCTCGCCGACCCGCTTCGCGCTGATGACGGCGCGCTACCAGTACCGGTTGCGCGGCGCCGCCGAGGAGCCGATCAACAGCAGGAGCCGCGGCAGCACGACGCTCGGCTTGCCGCCGGAGCACCCGACGCTGCCGTCGCTGCTGCGTGCCGCCGGCTATCGCACCGCGCTCGCCGGCAAGTGGCACCTCGGCTATCCGCCGGCGTTCTCGCCACTGCGCTCGGGCTACGACGAATTCTTCGGCCCGATGTCGGGCGGCGTCGACTACTTCAGCCACTGCGATTTCCGCGGCACGCACGACCTCTGGCAGGGCGAAGCCGAGCACCGCGAGGATGGCTACCTCACCGACCTGATCTCGCGCCGCGCGGTCGACTTCATCGAGCGCGTCGCGGCGCCGGACACGGCGCCGTTCTTCCTCAGCGTCCACTACACGGCGCCGCATTGGCCGTGGGAAACCCGCGACGATGCGGCGCTCGCCGCCGAGGTGAAGGACAACCTCTTTCACCTCGACGGCGGCAGCATCCACACCTACCGCCGCATGATCGCGCAGATGGACGAGGGCATCGGCTGGATCTTTGATGCGCTCGCCGCGCACGGCGTCGACGACGACACGCTCGTCGTCTTCACCAGCGACAACGGCGGCGAGCGCTTCAGCGACAACTGGCCGCTCGTCGGCGGCAAGATGGACCTGACCGAAGGCGGCATCCGCGTGCCGTGGCTCGCGCGCTGGCCGGCGCGCATCGCCGCCGGCGGGGCGTCGGCGCAGCTGTGCATGACGATGGACTGGAGCGCGACGATGCTCGCTGCCGCCGGCGTCGCCGCCGACCCGCGCTATCCGCCCGATGGCGTCTCTCTGCTGCCGGTCCTCGACGACAGCGGCCACGCGTTCGAGCGGCCGCTGCATTGGCGGATGAACCACCGTGGCCAGCGCGCCCTCAGGCGCGGCAAGTGGAAGTACCTGCGCGTCGACGGC
>DASXIP010000661.1:0-1794 GCA_036497875.1 Caldimonas sp. | reverse complement strand
ATGCACCCGATGATCGTCCACGAGTCGTCGGCGGGAACGGCCAAGCGCATGTGGCTCGGCAAGCCGGCCGACGCGCCCAAGCCGATGGCGATCGAGCAGTTCATGCCGTTCATGTCCGACTACCAGTTCTTCCAGGACATGGGCGTGCGCGTATTCGCCAACGGCCACAGCTTCTCGGGCGTCCACTTCTCGATCCACAGCAAGTACTCGGCGATCCCGGCCTACGAGGCAGCGATGCAGGCGGCGTACGGGCCCGAGCGGACGGCGCAGATCCTCTCGCTCGCGCGCCACAACACCGTCTACTACCCGAACCTCACGATCAAGGGCGCCATCCAGGCGATCCGCGTCGCCAGGCCGGTCGCGGTCGACCGGACAATCGTCGAGAGCTGGACGTTCCGCCTCGTCGGTGCGCCGCCCGAGCTGCTGGCGCGGACGACGACGTACAGCCGCCTCATCAACTCGCCGTTCTCGGTCGTCGGCCACGACGACCTGCAGGCATACCGCGGCATCCAGGCGGGACTCCACGCCGGCGGCAACCCGTGGATCAGCCTGCACCGCAACTACGATCCCGGCGAGGTCGATCGGGCCGAGGTCACTGCGGTCGGCACCAGCGAGATCTCGATGCGCAACCAGTACCGCGCCTGGTCGCGCTACATGACGCTGACGATGTGATCGCAATGATGAAGCCCGATGGCGCCTCTCTTCGCTCGCTGCCCCCCGAGGGGGTGCGGCCGGGCTTGGGGCGGCGCGGCGCCCGGCCGGCCCGCGCCGGCGACGTAACGGAGCGCGAGCTGGCGGACTTCGTCGTTCGCGAGGCGCGCCTGCTCGACGAGAAGCGCTACGAGGAGTGGAATGCGCTCTTCACCGACGACGCCATCTACTGGGTGCCGCTCACCCCGGGCCAGCCCGAAGGCGTCGAGCACACCTCGCACCTGCACGAGGACAAGCTCCTGCGCGAGTTGCGGATCGAGCGGCTGAAGAGCCCGCGCGCGTTCTCGCAACAGCCGCCGACGCGGAGCCTGCACCTGCTGCAGGCGCCGACTGTCGAGCCTGAAGATGCCGCTCGGCCGGACGAGCGCGTAGTGCGCACCGTTTTCCAGTACATAGAGTCGCAGGGCGACGAGCTGAACGCTTTCTTCGCCGTCTGCTGGCACCGCATCGTCGTCGACGCGAGCGGCGCGCTGCGCATGACGCAAAAGCGCGTCGACCTGATCAACAGCGACGCCGCGCTTCCTGCCGTCCAGCTTTTCATCTGAGGTTGCCCTGAATACCGCCGCCACCACCGTCCATGCTTCCTTCCAGCGTGTCGCCGCCCGCCGTGGCGACGCCGACCTGCTCGTCATCGACACCGTCACCGCCGGCTCGTACGCGATCGAGCGCGGCGCGCGCAGCTGGCGCGAGGTCGAGAGCGAAATCGAGCGGCTGCGCGGGCTGTACGCGCACGCCGGCTACGGCGCCGGGCACCGCGTCGGCCTGCTGCTCGAGAATCGACCGGCGTTCTTCACCCATTGGCTGGCGCTGAACGCGCTCGGCGTCAGCATCGTGCCGATCCACGCCGACCTGCGCGCCGCCGAGCTGACGTATCTCGTCGGCCACAGCGAGATGTCGCTCGCCGTCGTGCTGCCCAACCGCGAAGGGGCGCTGCGCGCAGCGGCGGCCGAGGCGAACGTGCAGCTCGAGACGATCCGGCCCGAGGTCGCGGGCCGCATCCCGGCGGCGCGAACGCCACCGCCGCACGCCGGCGAGCCGCTCGGCGCGAGCAGCGAGTGCGCGCTGCTCTACACCTCGGGAACG
>DASXIP010000660.1:0-3549 GCA_036497875.1 Caldimonas sp. | reverse complement strand
GGCCTGCGCTTTGATCAGGTACGAGGAGAAGTCGGTCGTGCCGAGCGGCGTCAGGTCGGCGCCGATCTTCTTGCCGCCGGCCGCGGCACAGGCCTTCTCGAGGCCGGACTGCAACGTGTGGCCGAAGGCGTAGTCGGGGGTGATGTAGTACCAGCTCTTGCCCGCGTTCTTGATCAGCGCCGGTGTCACCGCGTTGGCTTCCATCTGCGTCGTGTTGCAAACGCGAAAGACGTTCCAGTGGCAGCTCGCGCCAGTGACGGCGTCGGTGTGGCCGCCAGGAACGACGTGCAGCACGCTCTTCTCGTTGCTGACCTGGGCCATTGCGAGGCTGAGCGCCGAATTGATGTTGCCGAGCAGGAAGTTGACCTGGTCGCGGTCGATCAGCTTGCGCGCCTTCTGCACCGCGGTGCCGGCGTCGCCGCTGGTGGAATCCTCGACGAGAAGCTCTGCCTTGCGGCCGAGGATGCCGCCCTTGGCGTTGATCTGCTCGATCGCGAGCTCGCAGCCGTTCAGCTCGTTCTTGCCGACTGCCGCGTACGTGCCGGTGATCGGATTGTCGAGGCCGATCTTGACCGTGTCGGCAGCGCGCGCCGGGATGATGAACGGCGTCGCCAGTTGCAGCAGGCTCGCGCCGGCCGCAGCCTGGATGACCCTGCGCCGTTGGAGCGGTTTCGTCGTCGATTCTGGGTTGCTCATGCTGGACCTTGTGTCGAAAGTGGCTTCATCCGGAGGATGCGGGAGGAATGTCGTTCGACGTCGTGCACTGGGTCTATGCCTGGCACCAATGCCAGGCAGGGCGGGCCGAACCGGAGAATCCTAGTTCGCCGCGATTGCTCGACGCTAACGGGGTTTCCCGGTGTGAACAACGGGCCCGAGAAGTCTGCGCTGCAGGGCCGCCGGTGGCGTACCGCGACATCGACGCAAGGCCTGCCCGGGTCGGGATAATCGTCGCGTGCTGCCGTCGATCGAGTTTCCCGAGGCATTGCCGGTCTCGGCCCGGCGCGACGAAATCGCCGCAGCGCTGCGCGCCAGCCCGGTCGTCATCGTCTGCGGCGAGACCGGCTCGGGCAAGACGACGCAGCTGCCGAAGATCGCGCTCGCGCTCGGTCGTGGACGCGTCAACGGCGGCGGCTGGATCGGCCACACACAACCGCGGCGGCTCGCCGCCTCGAGCGTCGCCAGGCGAATCGCCGACGAGCTGAAGACGCCGTTCGGCGAGGTCGTCGGCTACAAGGTGCGCTTCCAGGATCGCCTCGCGCCGGGCGCCAGCGTCAAGCTGATGACCGACGGCATCCTGCTCGCCGAGACGCAAAGCGATCCGCTGCTGCGCGCATACGACACGATCATCGTCGACGAGGCGCACGAGCGGAGTCTCAACATCGACTTCCTGCTCGGCCACCTCAGGCAGATCCTGCCGAAGCGCAGCGACCTGCGCGTCGTCGTCACCTCGGCGACGATCGACGCCGAGCGCTTCGCCGTGCACTTCGCGAGCGCCGCCGGCCCGGCGCCAGTGATCCAGGTCTCGGGCCGCCTCTATCCGGTCGAGATCCGCTGGCGGCCGTTCGTCGAGAGCCGCGACCACGACCTCGGCGATGCAATCTGCGACGCCGTCGACGAGCTCTGGCGCGGCCCGGGCGCCGCCGGCTCCGGCGACGTCCTCGTCTTCCTGCCCGGCGAGCGCGAGATCCGCGACGCCGCCGAGCGCTTGCGCAAGCACCATCCGCCCGGAGTCGAGGTGCTGCCGCTCTTTGCCCGCCTCTCGCAGCCGCAGCAGGACGAAGTGTTCGCGCCGCACAGCGCGCGCCGCATCGTCCTCGCGACCAACGTCGCCGAGACTTCGCTCACCGTGCCCGGCATCCGCTTCGTCATCGACGCCGGCACCGCGCGCATCAAGCGCTACAGCTTTCGCAGCAAGGTCGAGCAATTGCCGGTCGAGCCGATCAGCCAGGCGGCGGCGAACCAGCGCGCCGGGCGCTGCGGCCGGGTCGCCGACGGCGTCTGCATCCGCCTCTACGACGAGGCCGACTTCGCGGCGCGGCCGCGGTTCACCGACCCCGAGATCGTCCGCTCGTCGCTCGCCGGCGTCATCCTGCGGATGGCCTCGCTCGGCCTCGGCAGCGTCGAGGAGTTCCCGTTCCTCGAGGCGCCGCCGCGACGCGCGATCGCCGACGGTTATCAGCTGCTGGGCGAGCTCGGCGCCACCGACGATCGCAACGCGCTGACGACGATCGGCCGCGAGCTCGCGCGCCTGCCGCTCGATCCGCGGATCGGCCGCATGATCCTCGAGGCGCGCGGCCGCGAGGCGCTGCGCGAGGTGCTCGTCGTCGCGAGCGCGCTCAGCGTCCAGGACGTGCGCGACCGCCCGCTCGAGCAGCAGCAGGCCGCCGATCAGGCGCACGCGAAATTCGACGACGAGAAATCGGAGTTTCTCGGCACCCTGAAGCTCTGGGACTGGCTCGGGCATTCGCGTGGCGGCCATGGCGAGCACCGTCTGTCGTCGCGCAAGCACGAGCAGGTGCTGCGCGAGAACTTCATCTCGCCGCGGCGAGTGCGCGAATGGCGCGACGTCCATGCGCAGCTGCTGACCGTCGTCGCCGAGCACGGCTGGCGCATCAACGCCAGCGACCCGACCTACGAGCAGCTCCACCAGTCGATGCTCGCCGGACTGCTCGGCAACATCGGCGTCAAGAGCGACGAGGATGAGTCGTACCTTGGCGCGCGCGGAATCCATTTCTGGCGTCATCCGGGCGCGCGGCTCGCGAAGAAGCCCGGGCGCTGGATCGTCGCCGCGGAGCTCGTTGAGACGACGCGTCTCTATGGCCGCGGCATCGCCGCGATCGAGCCGCGTTGGCTGCCGGCACTCGCCGGCCACCTGATCAAGAAGCAGCTGCTCGAGCCGCACTGGGAGAAGAAGGCGGCGCAGGTGGTCGCCCTCGAGCGCGCGACGCTGTACGGCATCGTGATCTATGCCAACCGGCGGGTCGACTTTGGCGGCGTCGATCCGGCGGCGGCGCGGGCGATCTTCATTCGCGAGGCGCTCGTCGCCGGCGAGTGGGAGACGAAGCTGCCGTTCATGGCGGCCAACCGCAGGCTGATCGGCCAGGTCGAGGAGCTCGAACACAAGTCGCGCCGCCAGGACGTGCTCGTCGATGACGAGCTCATCTTCGCGTTCTACGACCAGCAGCTGCCGGCCGACGTCCACAGCGGCGAGCTCTTCGAGCGCTGGTACCGCGAGGCGATCAAGCGCCAGCCGAGCCTGCTGATGCTGACGCGCGACGAGCTGATGCGCCACGAGGCCGCGGGCATCACGACCGCAGCGTTCCCGAAGACGATCCGCCTCGGCGGCGTCGACTGCGCGACGAGCTACCTGCACGAGCCGGGCAGCGCGCGCGACGGCGTCACGGTGACGGTGCCGATCTACGCGCTCAACCAGGCGAGCGAGGATCGTTGCGAATGGCTGGTGCCTGGCATGCTCAAGGAGAAGGTGATCGCGCTCGCGAAGACGTTGCCGCAGCGGCCGCGCTCGCGCCTCGTGCCGTTGCCGGACTA
>DASXIP010000659.1:0-2433 GCA_036497875.1 Caldimonas sp. | reverse complement strand
CCCCCTGGTGCGGCTCTCACTGACCGTCATCGCCGAGCAGGCGATCAACGGCAAGGTCCGACGCGAGACCGGCAACGGCGGCGGCGGCGGGCGCTTCGGCCTCGGCTACTTCCAGGACGACGTGATCGAGAGCTACGTCAGCGCCGCGGTCGATGCAGCGCTCACCAATCTCGAATCGCGGCCCGCGAAGGCCGGCTTGATGAGCGTCGTCCTCGGCCCCGGCTGGCCCGGCGTGCTGCTGCACGAGGCCATCGGCCACGGGCTCGAGGGCGACTTCAACCGCAAGGGCGCGAGCGCGTTCACCGGCCGCGTCGGCCAGCGCGTCGCCGCGCCGGGGGTCACCGTCCTCGACGACGGGACGCTGCCCGACCGGCGCGGCTCGCTCAACATCGACGACGAAGGCAACGCGACACAAAGGAACGTGCTGATCGAAGACGGCATCCTGCGTGGCTATCTGCAGGATACGATGAACGCGCGGCTGATGAGGGTGCGGCCGACCGGCAACGGCCGGCGCGAAAGCTACGCGGCGGTGCCGATGCCGCGCATGACCAACACCTACATGCTCGGCGGCACGCAGACGAAGGACGAGATCCTCGCCGGCCTGAAGCGGGGCTTGTACGCGACCAACTTCGGCGGCGGCCAGGTCGACATCACGAGCGGCAAGTTCGTCTTCTCGGCGAGCGAGGCGTTCTGGGTCGAGAACGGCAAGATCCAGTATCCGGTCAAGGGCGCGACCTTGATCGGCAACGGCCCCGACGCGCTGACCCGCGTCAGCGCGATCGGCAACGACATGTGCCTCGACACCGGCGTCGGTGTCTGCGGCAAGGAAGGCCAGAGCGTGCCGGTCGGGGTCGGCCAGCCGACCCTGCGCATCGACCGGCTGACCGTCGGCGGTACCGCCTAGGCGTTCTTCGTCCCTGTCACGCGGACGTCGAGCGTCGGCAGGCCGGCGATCGAGCCCTGCATGAGGTCGCCCGGGACGACCGGGCCGACGTTTTCCGGCGTCCCGCTGTAGATCAGGTCGCCGGGGAACAGCTCGAACGCCTGCGACAGCTTCGCGATCTGCTCGGCGACGCTCCACGTCATGATCTGCAGATCGGCGTTCTGCTTGACGACGCCGTTGACCTTGAGCGTGATCGCACCCTTGGTGAAGTGGCCGACGTCGGCAACGCGGTGCAGCGGCCCCATCGGCGCCGAATGGTCGAAGCTCTTGCCGATTTCCCACGGCTTCTTCTCATCGCCCATCGCGCGCTGGAGATCCCGCCGCGTCATATCGAGGCCGATCGTGTAGCCGTAGACGAGTTCGAGCGACTGCTCGACCGGGACGTTCCTGCCGCCTTTGCCGAGCGCAGCGACAAGCTCGATCTCGTAGTGGTAGTTCTTGGTCAGCGGCGGGTACGCGTGGTCGGCGGTCGTGCCGATAGCGACGACCTGGATCGCATCGCTCGGCTTCTGGAAGAAGAACGGCGGCTCGCGGTTCGGGTCCGACCCCATCTCGCGCGCGTGGGCGGCGTAGTTGCGGCCGATGCAGTAGATCCGCCGCACCGGGAACATCTCGCTCGTGCCGACGATCGGCAGCATCGGCTGCGGCACCGCGAAGACGGTGCGTGCGCCGCTCGTCGTTCCGCCGACGCCTCCGGTCGCGCAACCCGCGAGCGCGGCCACGGCGGCGGCGCTGCCTGTCGACAACACTCTTCTGCGATCCATGACGTCTGTCTCCTTTTGTCGTTGACGTGGCGCCGAGGCGCCGTGCTACATTGGCGGCCGTGACCTCTCGCGCTTGGTTCCACGCGTATTTTGCGTTCTCGCACCGCTCGGCGGATGGAGAGGCAGGCGCGTAACCAGGGCGCTCACCGAATCCAAAACCGCCGGGCAACCCCCCGGCGGTTTTTTTTCATCTCGACGTTCCAAGGAGCATTCCGCCATGACAAAACACAGCAAAGCACCATCCGAGGGTGCGTATGGCAACGGCGAGCGCACCAGCCGGACCGACGACCAGCGGATCGAGAACGTGACGCCGCTGCCGCCGCCGGAGCACCTGATCCGGTTCTTCCCGATTGCCGGGACGCCGGTCGAGTCCCTCATCGGCACGACGAGAGACGCGATCCGCCGCATCATGCGGCGCGAGGACGACCGCCTGCTCGTCATCATGGGCCCGTGCTCGATCCATGATCCGCTCGCTGCAGTCGAATACGCGCGAAAGCTCAAGGCCGAGCGCGAGCGCTTCGCCGGGACGCTCGAGATCGTGATGCGGGTCTATTTCGAGAAGCCCCGAACGACGGTCGGCTGGAAGGGCCTCATCAACGACCCTTATCTCGACGAGAGCTATCGCATCGACGAAGGCCTGCGGATCGGCCGCCAGCTGCTGCTCGAGATCAACAAGCTCGGCATGCCCGCGGGCAGCGAGTTCCTCGATGTCATCTCGCCGCAATA
>DASXIP010000658.1:0-2297 GCA_036497875.1 Caldimonas sp. | reverse complement strand
CTGCGCGTCGTGCCGTGCGCCGCTGCGCGGCTCCTGGGTCGTGCTGTCGGTCAGTGACACCGGTACCGGAGTCGCCGACGCGGTGCGCGAGCGGATGTTCGAGCCGTTCTACACGACCAAGGCGGTCGGTCGCGGCTCGGGGATGGGGCTCGCAATGGTCCACGGCATCGTCCACGACCACGGTGGTCATCTCCTCGTCGACGCGGTCGAGCCGCACGGCGCGCGCTTTCGCATCCTGCTGCCGGCGGCGCCGGCGGCGCCGCTCTCGCCGCTCGAAAGCCCGCCCTCGGCGGCGCCGCCAGCGCTCGCCGGCCGCATCCTGCTGGTCGAGGACGAGGCGATGGTCGCCGCCTTCATGGCCGAGCTGCTCGCCGGCTGGGGCTTCGAGGTCACGCATTGCGGCAATCCGCTGGACGCCGAGGATCGGCTTGCCGCAGCGCAACCGCCCTTCGACCTCGTCCTCACCGACCAGACGATGCCCAGCCGGACCGGCGTCGAACTCGCCACGCGCATCGCCGCGCGGCGGCCCGAGCTGCCGATCCTCATCTATAGCGGCTTCGGCGAAGGCATCGACGCCGCCGAGCTCAAGCGATCCGGCGTTCGCGCCCTGCTGCGCAAGCCCATCGAACCCGCTGCGCTGCGCTCGGCGCTTGCCGAGGCTCTCGGCGTTGCCGCATGAGAACGAGCTGCAGCGTGGCGGCGATCGCGGCGAGCGAGAGGTCGCCGAGCCAGAGCGGCAGGTAGCTGCCGCTGTGCTCGACGGCGACGCCGCCGAGCCAGGCGCCGAAGAAGCCGCCAATCTGATGCACCAGCATCGTCGCGCCGAGCAAGGCCGAAAGTCGTTCGATGCCGAACGAGCGTGCGATCAGCTCGGCCGTCGGCGGCAGCGCCGCCATGTAGGTGAGGCCCATCGCCAGCGCGAAGCCGAGCAGCGCGCCGCCGCTCGTCGGCAAGAGAACGAAGGCGGCGATCGACACGACACGCAGCCCGTAGACGACGGCGAGCAGCGGTGCGCTCGCGAACCGTTTCATCAGCAAGCCAATGCCGACGCTGCCGGCGATGTTCGAGGCGCCTGCGAGCACTAACCATGCGCCGGTGAACGAGGGCGACATCCCGCAACGCTCGAGGACGCCCGGCATGTGCACGGTGAGGAACGAGACGTGGAAGCCGCACAGCGCGAAGCTGCCCGCGATCAGCCAGAAGCGGCGGTCGCGGAGTGCCTCGCCGCCGTTGGCGAGCGAGCCCGGCGCCGGAGCAGCGGTTGGCTGGTGCGGGAACGAACGCGCGAGCGGCAGCGCAAGCAAGGCGATGGCGCCGAGCGCGCAGAGCGCCGCGACCCAGCCCTGCAGCGCGATCGCGATCGTCACCAGCGGCGCCAGCACGAGCTGCCCCGCGGGTCCGCCGGCGCCAATGACGCCGCTCGCGAGACCGCGCTCGGTGGGGGACGTGTGCCGGCTCACCTCGCCGATCAGGAGCGCGTTGCTGGCGACCGCGGTGCCCGCAGCGAAGACGACGAGCAACAGGAAGACCAGCGCGACGAGCGTGTGGACGAGGACGAGCAGCGCAGTCGCCCCGGCGAGCAGACAGGCGCCGCCCGCGATCACGCGCGCCGGCCCGAAGCGGCGCGCGAGCGCCTCGACGAGTGGCAGTGCGGCGCCGGCGGCGAGCTGGCCGAATGCCGCCGCGAGCCCGATCGCCGCCATGCCGAGGCCGGTCGCCGTGTTGAGCGGCGACAGGAACATGCCGAACGACGCGCGGCTGCCGGCGATGAGCGCCGTCAGGGTGCTCGCCGCCGCGGTGAGCCGCCAGGTCACCGCCTTCACGACGCGGGTTCCCGCCAGCGGTCGTCGAGGATGCGCAGGCGCGTGCTCGGCACGAGCCCACGCGCTTCGGCGGCGTACGAGAGGTACTCGTCGCGCGTCAGGCCGAGGTCGCGCAGCGTGCGCTCGTCGAGCTGCGCGAATTCGGCGTGCTCGCGCGCCGCGCGGCGTTGCTCGGCATAGGCGATCCTCAACCAGTGCGCGCCGGCGACGACCCGGCGCAGCGCGCCAGCCGCGCCCCACGAGGGCGCGGGGACAAGGGGATGTGCAGTGTGATTCATGAAGTTCTCGGTGTGGGGTGGCTGCGCCGGCTCAGGCAGCCATCGGCAGAGACATCGACGGCACGGCCGGCACGGCGTAGGCGAGCGGAGCAAGCGCCTTCTGGATGCTGTGCATCTGTGTCGTCGTGACGAGCGCCGAGAGCAGCGCCTGGAAGCGCGGCTCGGCGACTCCGGAAGCGATGTACTGCCAGCGGTA
>DASXIP010000657.1:0-3713 GCA_036497875.1 Caldimonas sp. | reverse complement strand
GCCGCCGCGCATTCGCGCGCCCACGGCGGCGCGATGGCGGCGAGCGACTTCGCGGCGTTCACGCCGGAGTGGGTCGAGCCGATCGGCATCGAGACCTACGGCCATCGCCTGCACGAGATCCCGCCCAATGGCCAGGGCATCGCGGCGCTGGTCGCGCTCGGCATCCTGCGCCATTTCGACCTCGAGTCGCTGCCGGTCGACAGCGCAGAGTCGCAGCACCTGCAGATCGAGGCGATGAAGCTCGCCTTCGCCGACGTCTACGCCCACGTCGCCGACCCGCGCGGCGGCATGCGCTGCACACCTGAGCAGATGCTCGACGAGCGCTACCTCGCCGATCGCGCTCGCCTGATCGATCGCCGGCGCGCGCAATCGTTCGGCGCCGGCAAGCCGGCCGGCGGCGGCACGATCTACCTCAGCGCCGCCGACGAGAGCGGTGTCATGGTGAGCTTCATCCAGAGCAACTACATGGGCTTCGGTGCCGGTGTCGTCGTTCCCGGGTGGGGCGTCTCGATGCAGAACCGCGGCCACGGCTTTCACCTCGACGCGGCGAGCCCGAACTGCGTCGCGCCCGGTCGGCGCCCGTTCCACACCATCATCCCGGCGTTCCTGACCCGCGGCGGCCGGCCGCAGATGAGCTTCGGCGTCATGGGCGGCAACATGCAGCCGCAGGGCCATCTGCAGACGC
Organism: Caldimonas sp.; assembly: GCA_036497875.1. Lineage (GTDB taxonomy): Bacteria > Pseudomonadota > Gammaproteobacteria > Burkholderiales > Burkholderiaceae_C > Schlegelella_A. The sequence continues at coordinate 3,028 of DASXIP010000657.1, read as the reverse complement.
TCGTGCGCATGCTCGCGCATCGCCAGCAGCCGCAGGCGGCCTGCGACGCGCCGCGCTGGCGCTTCAACGCTGGCCGCAAGATCAACGTCGAGGCGACGATGGCGGCGGCCACCGTCGCCGGCCTCGTCGAGCGCGGTCACGAGGTCGAGGTGATCGCCGACAGCTACCAGGACTTCGGCTCGGGCCAGTTCATCTGGCGCCTCGGCGACCCCGCCGTCGACGGCTACGTCGCGGCGAGCGATTCGCGCCGCGACGGCCAGGCCGTCGGCTTCTGAGCCCCGGCGCGCTGCGCTAGGGCTTCGCGTCGCGCCGCGATGCTTCATCGAGCATGCGCTCGATGTCGAGCTCCGACGGCACCGGTGCGGCATTGACGGCTGGCGCCACGTCGCCGAAATGGACGAGTTGCGGCCAGCTGATCAGCACGCCGACGATGATCGCCTGCGCGACGAGCTGGGGCAGGAGCGCCCGCGCGAGGGCCATGAGCGCAGGCGGGTGCGCCATCGTCCGCCGTGACATGACGACGGCATAGCCGAGCGGCGGCAACAGGAACCCCGTCTGCAGCACGACCAGGGTGAGCGCCGCCACCCAGGCGGCGTCGGGCACGGCGGCCAGCAGCGGCGGCATGACGATCGGGACGACGAGAAAGATCATCTCGAACGCGTCGAGCACGAACGAGCAGAGCACGAAGCCGCCGAGCACGGCGCCGAGCAGCAGCCGCGGCTCGGCGGCGAGCTTCTGCAGGCCGTCGGCGACGAGCAGGTCGGTGCCGAGTGCGCGCAACACGAGCGAGAAGCTGGTGGCGGCGACGAGGAGCGCCATCAGCACGCCGGTCAGCACCATCGCGTCGGCAAGCACGCCACGCAACGCCGCGCGGTCGAGGCGGCGCGTCGCGACTGCCCAGACGGTGAGGCCGACGGCGCCGGTGGCCGATGCCTCGACCGCGTACAGCCTGCCGCTCGCGACGGCGGCGAGCAGGAGCGCGATCGCCGCGGCGATGAGTGCCGCCCGGACGAGCGCGCCGCGGCCGAGCGGCGGCGCCGGCGGTGCCCTGCGGCCGCGAGCGCGCCACGCCGCGATCGCCAGCGCCGCCAGGAAGACGAGCAACCCCGGCAGCAGCGCTGCGCGGACGACGTCCTGCGTGTTGACGATCTGGATCGCGAGGTGCGCTGTGTTCGCGGCCTCGGTGTGGGCGCGCATCATCGCGTCGCCGAGGAGGAGGAGGACGAGCGAGGGCGGAATGACGATGCCGAGCGTGCTGGCGACGCACACAGTCGCCGTTGCCTCGGCCGGCGCGACCCCGCGCGCCGCGAGCGCCGGCGCGACGCGTTGCGAGAGCGCGTGCAGGCTGGCGCCGACCGAGCCGTTCATCGGCGCAAGCAGCGCGCCGACACCGAGCGCCGACATCTCGGCGGCAGCGCCGCTGCGTGCGAACAGGCGCTCGCCGGCGCCATGCAGCAGCTCCGCGATCGGCAGCCGGTTGAGCAGGGCGCCGATCAGCGCATAGAGCGGCAACGCCTGCAGCAGGTCGTGTTCGAGCAGGCCGACGATGCGCGCCGGCAGCGCGCCCAGGATCTGCCACTCGAACGCGCCGAGCGCGACCCCGAGCGCGGCGCCGACGCTCGCGATGCCGAGCAGGACGGCGTAGACCGGAAGCCCGGTCGCAATCATCAGCGCCATGGCCAGCACGAACATCGCCAGGCCGATCCAGCTCATGGCGGCGGTGGCGCGCCGCGCCGGTCGATCGCAAGCCAGAGGTCGAGCACCGCCTGCACCGCGACGCCGAGCGCGAGCAGCCACGCACTGGCGCGGACGATGAAGTAAAGCGGGTTGAAGGTGTCGGGAAACGCTTCCAGCCCGACCACCGAGCGCCACGTCGGCGCCGCGCCGGCGACGAGCACGAACAGCGCCCACGGCAGCACGCAGACCGCTTCGCCGGCGCGATCGATCCAGCGCCGCCACGGTCGCGCGCTGCCGTGGCGCGCCAGCCCCGCCGCCATGTGCGCGCGCGCCCGCGTCGCTGTACGCAGCGCGAGCGCGACGTAGAGGGCGAAGATCCACTGCGCGGCGTCGTTGGCGTCGCGCGACCACGCGCCGACGAGGTCGCGCAGCGGCCATTGCGCGAAGAGAAGGAGGGCGAGCGGAAGGACGAGCCACGCGCCGGCGGCGGTGAGTCGGTCGAGCGCAGACGCGAGTGCGCCGGCGCGTCCTCGCTTGCGGGAGGGATCGGCCATCGTCCCTAGAATTGCACGCGATGCGCACCCCGACCATTGCGGCAGACCCGGGCGCATCGCAGGTCGGAGATCCCCGGCCGGGCGCACCGGCGGCAGCGGCGACGCCGCTCTGGCCCGGCCTCGCGTTGGCGATGGCAGGTTCGATCGCCTTCTCGGGCAAGGCGATCATCGTCAAGCTCGCGTACCGGTACGGCGTCGATGCGGTGACGCTGATCATGTATCGCATGCTGTTCGCGCTGCCGCTGTTTGCGCTCCTGGCATGGTGGGCCGGTCGCGGCCGCGCCTGGCTGACCCGGCGCGACTGGATCGCCGTCACCGGCCTCGGCTTCAGCGGCTACTACCTCGCGAGCTTCCTCGACTTCGCCGGCCTCGCCTACATCACCGCCGGCCTCGAGCGGCTCATCCTCTACCTCAATCCGACGCTCGTGCTCGCAATCGGCGTACTCGTGCTCAGGCGAAAGGCCAGTCGGCGCCAGCTCGTCGCGCTCGGTGTCAGCTATTGCGGCGTCCTCCTCGTCTTCGGCCACGAGGTGTCGCTGCAGGGCAGCAACGCCCTGCTCGGCACCGCGCTCGTGTTCGCGAGCGCGATCAGCTATGCGATCTACATGGTGGCGAGCGGCGAGGAGGTGAAGCGGATCGGCGCCCTGCGGCTGACGGGGCTTGCGACCAGCGTCGCCTGCCTGTTCTGCATCGCCCAGTTCATCCTCCTGCGACCGATGGCGGCGCTCGCCGTCGCGCCGCAGGTGATCTGGCTCTCGGTGCTGAACGCGACCCTGTGCACGTTCGCGCCGGTGCTG
>DASXIP010000656.1:0-3012 GCA_036497875.1 Caldimonas sp. | reverse complement strand
GACCAAGCTCTACGACAACGTGCCGGTGCTGGCGCCCGAGGACGCGGCCAACATGATCGCCGAGGCGTGCGTCTTCAAGCCAGTACGGATCGCGACGCGCCTGGGAGTCACCGGCGAGTTGCTGCACGCGCTCGTGCCGCGGGTGGCGCAGATCGTCATGAACTCGACCTTCCGCATGTTCCCCGACAGCGCGGCGGCCAAGGGCGACAAGTACAAGAAGTACCAGCCGTCGGCGGAAGCGCTGGCGATGGCGCAGATGATGCGCGGCATCCATTTCTGACCCGGCCCGACTGCGTTGGCGCGTGTCGGCCGGGTGGGACTCGTTCGACGGATCACCGCGCCGATTGCGCGGCGTCCGTCAACTCGCCCGGCTCGCCGGCCCCGGCGGGCCGGCGTTGCGGTCAGGAGGACTTCGAGCGGGCCATGACCAGGGCGGGCTCGGCGCGGTACTGCTGCGGGAACATCGCTTTCAGGTTCGCGATCTTGGGCAGGTCGAACCGCGCGATGTAGCCCGAGTCGGGGTGCAGCGTCAGGTAGTCCTGGTGGTACGCCTCGGCGGGATAGAAGGCGACGAGCGGGACGACCTGGGTGACGATCTTCTTCGAGTAGACCTTGGCGGCGTCGAGCTGGGCGATGTAGCGCTCGGTCGTTTCCTTCTGCGCTGCGTCGGCGTAGAAGATCGCCGAGCGGTACTGGCTACCGCTGTCGGGCTCCTGGCGGTTGAGCTGGGTTGGGTCGTGGGCGACCGAGAAGAAGATTTGCAGCAGCGTGCCGTAGCTCACCTTCTTCGGGTCATAGCTGATCTTCACCGACTCGGCGTGGCCGGTGAGGCCGCTGCCGACGAGCTCGTACATCGCCGTCTTCTCGGCGCCGCCGGAATAGCCCGAGACCGCCTGGACGACGCCGCCGACCCGCTGGAAGACGCCCTGGATTCCCCAGAAGCAGCCGCCGGCGAAGACCGCGGTCTGGATGCCGCTGGCGCCGGTCGTCGTGTCGACCACCGGCGGCGCGATCTTCACCGCCGCCTCGCCGGCGCGACCCGCCATCGGGGCGACGCCGGCGACGACAAGGGCGGCGAACGCGGCGAGGACGCCGGCGCGGCGCGCGGGCGAGAAGGAGAGGAAGCGTCCACTCATGGTCGTGACTCCGTCAAATGTCGCTGGGTCGGCGCCAGTGGGCCGATCATTACAGAGTCGAGGTCGGCGCGCCGGCGGGCGCGCCAAGTCCATTGCTAGGTCGCGGCCGGCAAGGCAGTGCCGAGGTAGGCGCCGTCTTCGCCGAGCGCCGCCTGCACGACATCGATCGGCACCGCGCGCAACACCTCCGACCGGCGCTTCGCGAGCGCGGCGAGCGTCCCCGCCGCTTGGCCCATGACAAAGCACGCGCCCGAAACGCGCGCCGCCGACTGGCCGTCGTGCGTCATCGACGCGCAGCGGCCGGCGACGAGCAGGTTCTGCGGCGGCCGCGCCGCGCCGAGGGTGCGCGGCAGCAGCATCGCGAGCGGCAGCTGGTTGAAGCCGCGCGACTCGGGGATCGGCGGCCAGCGCCACTCGACGTCGCCGGCGACGTGTAGCTCGAGCGGCCAGCCGTTGACGCCGATCGTGTCGGCGAAGTCGGCGCAGCCGACGACCTCCTCGCCGCTCAGCACATGCTCGCCGATCAGCCGGCGCGTCTCGCGGATGCCGACCTGCGGCGCGATCTCGAGCAGATACGCGTTCTCGAAACCGGCCACGCGCAGGCGCAGGAAGCGCAGGTAGTCGAGCACCTGGCGCCGGCCCTCGACCTCGGCGCCGGAAAGGGACCGGGCGTCGGTTCCGTCGACCGCCGAGCCGTCGGCGGCCTTCAGCTGGGTGACATTGACGCGCCACTCGCCCGCGTGGCGCTGCGGCCGCACGATCGCGCCGCGGCGCGGGAAACGGAACTCGCCGGCCGCCTCGGCCGCGTCCATGAGGGCCGGGATCGTTCGCCAAGCCTCGCCGGCGCGCGCGTCGTCGACGCCGCCGACGCGACACATCAGGGTCGGAAAGAGCATTGCGCCGCCGTGCTCCATCGCTGCGCCGGCGAAGTTCGCGAGGTCGCCATCGCCAGAGCAGTCGATGAAGGTGCGGGCACGGATCGCAAAGCGCCCCGACTTCGTCTCGACGAGCAGCGCATCGAGGTCGCCGCGCTCGCCGTGCACGACGCCGACGGCGCTGGCGTGGAACAGGGCCTCGGCGCCGGCGCCGAGCAGCATCGCGTCGGCGGCGCACTTGAATGCCGCCGTGTCGTACGCCTGCGCATGGATCTTGCCGAAGACGAGATGCGGTGCGCTGAGTCCGTCGAGCGCACGCAGCCGGTCGAGCAATTCGTCGGCGACGCCGTGGACGACTTGGAGGATCGTGCCATGCACGTTGGCGTGCAAGCCGCAGAAATTGGTGACGCCAGCGGCGGTGCCCATGCCGCCGAGAAAGCCGTAGCGCTCGACGAGGAGCACTTCGGCGCCGCGCCGTGCCGCGGTGGTCGCTGCCGCCAGACCCGCCGGACCGCCGCCGAGGACGACGACGTCGCGCTTGGCGAAGACCGGCGTCGAGCGCGCCGGCTCGGCGATCGCCGCTGCGGCCACGGCGTGCTCAGTCCAGGGTGATGTTGTTCTTCTGGATGATCGGCCGCCAGCGCTCGATGTCGGCGGCGAGGACGGCGCGCGCTTCGGCCGGCGAGTCGGCGACGACATCCATGTACTGCAGCTTTAGCTTCTCGCGCACCTCGGGCTCGGCGAGGATCTGGACCAGCTCGTCGTGAAGCTTGCGCACGATCGCGTCCGGGGTCTTCGCGGGAACAACGAAGCCCATCCAGGCGTCGGCCTGGATGCCTTTCAGGCCGCTTTCGGCGAGTGTCGGCAGCTCGGGCAACGCGCCCGAGCGCTTGCCTGTCGCGACCGCGAGCGCCTTGACCTTGCCGGCCTTGACCTGCGGCATCACCGCCGCCGCGGGCAGGACCGCGATGTCGGCGTTGCCGGACAGGAGCGCCGTGACC
>DASXIP010000655.1:0-2463 GCA_036497875.1 Caldimonas sp. | reverse complement strand
TCGACAAGGCGGTCGATGCGGCCGAGAAGGCGTTCCCCGCGTGGAGCCGCATGGCGGCGGGCGATCGCGGCCGGATCCTGCTCAGGCTCGCCGACCTGATCGAATCGCGCGGCGACGAGCTGGCGCGCCTGGAATCGCTCGACACCGGTCATCCGCTGCGCGACTCGCGCGCGCTCGACGTGCCGCGCACCGCCGCGTGCTTCCGCTACTTCGGCGGCATGGCCGACAAGTTCGAGGGCGAGGTCGTTCCGGTCGAGGCGGGCTTTCTCAACTATCTGCTCCGCGAGCCGGTCGGCGTCGTCGGCCAGGTCGTGCCCTGGAACTTCCCGCTGATGTTCACGAGCTGGAAGATGGGGCCGGCGCTGGCGGCCGGGAACTGCGTCGTGCTGAAGCCCGCGGAGATCACGCCGCTCACGAGCCTGCGGATCGCCGACCTGATGAGCGAGGCGGGGATGCCGGACGGCGTCGTCAACGTCGTGCCGGGTCTGGGAAGCGTCGCCGGCCAGTACATCGCCGAGCACGAGCGGATCGCGAAGATCGCCTTCACGGGATCGACGGCGACCGGCCGGCGCATCGTCCAGGCGAGCGCTTCCAACCTGAAGAAGGTGCAGCTCGAGCTCGGCGGTAAGGGCGCGAACATCGTCTTCGACGATGCCGACCTGACCGCGGCAGTGAACGGCTCGGCCTGGGCCATCTTCCACAACCAGGGGCAGGCGTGCATCGCCGGATCGCGGCTGATGCTGCACGAGAAGATCGCCGATGCCTTCCTCGACCGCTTCACCGCGCTCGCGCGCTCGATCAAGATCGGCAACCCGCTCGATGCCTCGACCGAGATGGGTCCGCTCACCAGCGCGATGCACCGCGACCGCGTCCTCGGCTATGTCGACATCGCGCAGCGGGAGGGTGGACGCGTCGTCTCCGGCGGCAAGGCGCCCGATGCGCCCGAGCTCGCCCGCGGCTGCTACGTCGAACCCACGGTCGTGCACGCCAAGACCTTCCGCGACCGCATCGCGCAGGAAGAGGTGTTCGGTCCTTTCGTCACCGTGCTCACGTTCGCCGACGATGCCGAGGCGCTCGAGATCGCCAATTCCACCGAGTACGGACTCGGCAGCGGGCTGTGGACCAAGGACTTGTCCCGGGCGCATCGCTTCGCGCGCGATCTGCGTGCCGGGATGGTGTGGATCAATAGCTACAAGCGCGTCCATCCGGGATCGCCGTTCGGTGGTGTCGGCCGCTCGGGCTACGGGCGCGAGATGGGATTCGACGCCATGCGCGAGTACACGCAGGTGAAGAGCGTCTGGGTCAACGTCGACGCCAGGGTCCCGGCCTGGTACCCGCGCTGAGCGCCGCCGCCGCATGAAGCCGTTCGCGTACACCGCAGCACCGGCCCGGGTCGTCTTCGGCCCCGGCGCGCTGCAGCAACTCGGGCGCGAGATCGAGGCGCTCGGATCGCATCGCGCGCTGGTGCTCTCGACGCCGGAGCAGGCGGCCTCCGCGCAGCGCGTCGCCGAGTTGCTCGGCGCGCGCGCCGTCGGCGTCTATGCGGAAGCGCGTATGCACGTGCCGATCGAGACCGCGCGCGGCGCACGCGAGCAGGCGCGTCGCGTCGGCGCCGATTGCGCCGTGGCGATCGGCGGGGGCTCGACGACGGGGCTGGGCAAGGCGATCGCGCTCGAGTCGCAGCACGACGCGCCGTTTCCGATCGTCGCGATCCCGACCACCTACGCCGGCAGCGAGATGACGCCGATCTGGGGTCTCACCGAAGGCGGCGTCAAAAAGACCGGCCGTGACCCGCGCGTGCTTCCAGCCGCCGTGATCTACGATCCCGAGCTCACCGTCACGCTTCCGCTCTCCCTGACGGTCACCAGTGCGTTGAACGCAATCGCGCATGCGGCCGAGGGGCTGTACGCGCACGACGGCAATCCGGTGATGGCGCTGATGGCCGAGGAAGGGATCCGCGCCGCGGCCTCGGCGTTGCCGCCGCTGCTGCACGACGCGCGCGATCTCGATGCACGCAGCGACGCGCTCTACGCGGCTTGGCTGTGCGGCACCGTGCTCGGCAACGTCGCCATGGGACTGCACCACAAGCTCTGCCACACCCTCGGCGGCACGTTCGACTTGCCGCACGCTGAGGTCCACACCGTCGTTCTGCCGCACGCGCTCGCCTACAACGCGGCCGCGGCCGGCGATGCGATGGCGCGTATCGAGCGCGCGCTCGCGCATGCCGGCCGAGCCGCGTCCAGCGCGCCGGCTGGTATCTTCGACCTCGCGAAGGACCACGGTGCGCCGACCGCGCTGCGTGATCTCGGCATGCCCGCCGATGGGCTCGATCGCGCCGCCGACCTGGCGGTTCAGAACCAGTATCCAAACCCGAGGCCGCTCGAGCGCCGCGCGATCCGCGAACTGCTGCAACGCGCGTTCGAAGGCGCAAGGCCCGATTAGCGTTCTTGTGCACCGTCAACA
>DASXIP010000654.1:0-3105 GCA_036497875.1 Caldimonas sp. | reverse complement strand
GGGCTGGCTGATCCACGAAACGAGCTTCAAGCCGTGGCCGGCGTGCCGTCACACCCATGCCGCCATTGATTGCATGCTCGCCCTGCGCGCACAACTCGGTGCCGCGCTTGCCGATTTCTCGAGCTGCACCGTCGAGACCTTCGGCGATGCCGTCGCGATCTGCAATGACCCGGCGCCGGTGACGAGGACCCAGGCCAAGTTGGCGCTCTACGTGGCGCCTCCCGACGAGTTGGCGAAGATGTTCTCGCCGGCAAATGTCAATTCAGTGTACGAAAACTGGTATTCGCTGAACGAGAAAGCAGGGACGGACGGCCGCGCCTTGGTGAAGAAGATCAACGAGCTCAAAGCGAAGATGTGATGGACCCCGACACCCGGCGGGGCGACCCGTTGGCGCTGTTGGAGCAGGCGGGACAGGCGCGCTCGACGCTCCCGGGCCGGAAGCGGCAATTCGCGTTCTGGCGCGGGCTTGCTACGACACGCTCGGCGATCGCCAGGCCCACCTCCGACCGGGCGCGCTGCTCCCCGGCGAGCGCGACTACATGATCGCGGGAGCGTTCCTGGTCACGCCCGATCTCCGCTATCACATGCTCGTCGGCAACATCGGCTTTCCTGCGGAGCAGGAGCGTCTGATGGTGCCGATCGATGGCGGTCACCCCGCTCAGGTCTACACGTCGAGAGCCAAGCTGATCCTGAAGAACACCGATGACCATGCATCGTTCAGGCAGTACCTGAAGTCTTCGCGGATGGGCTCCGCGCTGTTTGCGCCGATGATCTGGCAGGGCAAGTTCCTCGGCCAGCTCGTCATGGCTGCGCAGGCCCGCCACGCCATGCGCGACGAGGACTTGGCGGTACTCGTAGCGATGTCGCGAATCGCTACCGGGGCATGGATTGCGCACGGCGGCCCGGCCTGGCTCGAGGCCGCATATCCGCCCGGCGATGGCTTCTACGTCGACAAGGACGGTCTGGACTAGACCCTCGGCTCGCGCAAGCGCAGCGCGTTGGCGATCACCGACGCCGAGCTCAGGCTCATCGCCAGCGCCGCGACCATTGGCGACAGCAGCCAGCCCGTGAGCGGATACAGCACCCCGGCTGCGAGGGGAATGCCGAGGGCGTTGTAGACGAACGCGAAGGCGAGGTTCTGCTTCATGTTCGCGATCGTTTCTTCGGAGATCCTGCGTGCCCGGACGATGCCGCGCAGATCGCCCTTGACGAGAGTGATCTTCGCGCTCTGCATCGCGACGTCGGTTCCGGTGCCCATGGCGATGCCAACGTCGGCCTGGGCGAGCGCAGGAGCGTCGTTGACACCGTCGCCGGCCATCGCCACGCAGCGCGCTTCGCGCTGCAGGTTGGCGACGAGCGCGAGCTTGTCGGCCGGCCGGAGCTCGCCGCGAACGTCGTCGATGCCGAGACGATCGGCGACGCTGCGTGCGGTCGCGAGGCCGTCGCCGGTCGCCATGACGACGCGGATTCCCGATGAACGCAACGCCGCAAGCGCTTCCGGGGTGGTCTCCTTGACCTGATCGTTCACCGCGATCAGACCGACCAGCTTGCCGCCGACGGCCAGATGAAGCACGCTCGCGCCTGCAACGCGCAAGGTCTCCGCCGGCTCGGCAAGCGACTGCACGCGAACGCCGATCTCGGCCATCAGCGCTGCGTTGCCGAGCGCGACGGGGCGACCGGCGAGACGGCCGCGAACGCCGATGCCACTGCTCGACTCGAACCCTTCCGGCGCCTCCAGCAGCAAGCCGCGTTCGCGGGCCGCGCGCACCACGGCATCGGCGAGCGGATGTTCGCTGCCCTGGTCGATGCTGGCGGCGATGCGCAGCACCTCGTCCTCGGCATAGCCGGGCACGGCGACGACGCCCTCGACGGTGGGCTTGCCTTGCGTGAGCGTTCCGGTCTTGTCGACGATCAGGGTGTCGACGTCACGGAGCCGTTCAATCGCTGCGGCGTCGCGAAACAGGATGCCCTGCGTCGCGGCCCTGCCGGTCGCGACCATGATCGACATCGGCGTCGCGAGGCCAAGCGCGCACGGGCACGCGATGATCAATACTGCAACCGCGTTGATGAGCCCGTACGCCCAGCTCGGCGCCGGGCCGAGCATTCCCCAGCCGACGAAGGTGAGGGCGGCGGCGATCGCGACGCAGACGACGAAGACGCCGGCGACGCGATCGGCCATCCGCTGCATCGGTGCCTTGCTGCGTTGCGCTTGGGCGACCATCTGGACGATCTGCGCCAGCACTGTCCGCGAGCCGATCGTTTCGGCGAGCATCACGAGCGCGCCGCTGGTGTTCAGCGTGCCGCCGATCAACTTGTCGCCGGCGCGCTTGGCGACCGGGATCGGCTCGCCGGTGAGCATCGACTCGTCGACCGCGCTGCCACCGTCGACGACGGGCCCGTCGACGGGAACCTTCTCGCCGGGGCGCACGCGCAGCCGATCGCCGACGTGTACTTGGGCGAGCGGGACGTCTTCCTCGCTGCCGTCGCGGCCGATCCGCCGCGCCATCGGCGGCGCGAGGGCGAGCAGCGAGCGGATCGCGGCCGAAGTCGCCGAGCGCGCCTTGAGCTCGAGGATCTGACCGACGAGCGTGAGCGAGACGATGACGGCGGCGGCCTCGAAGTACACGCCGACGCGGCCCATTGCGAAAAACGTTGCCGGAAAAACGCCGGGAGCGATCGTCGCGACCACGCTGTAGACGAACGCCGCCGATGTGCCGAGGCCGATCAACGTCCACATGTTCGGGCTGCGGTCGCGGACCGAGCGGACGCCGCGGACGAGGAACGGCCAGCCTGCCCAGAGCACGACCGGCGCCGAAAGCGCGAGCTCGACCCAGCTCTGCATCGCCGGTGCGATCAGTTGCAAGCGGTCGCCCGCCATCGCCAGCACGAGGACGGCGAGCGTCAGTGGCAGCGTCAGCCAGAAGCGTCGCCGGAAATCGACCAGCTCGGGGTTGTCGCCGTCGTCGACGCTAGGCAGCTCCGGCTCGAGCGCCATGCCGCATTTCGGGCAGGCACCGGGATGGTCCTGGCGCACTTCGGGGTGCATCGGGCACGTGTAGAGCGTGCCGGCCGGCGCGTTCTCCCGCGCCGGTGGCGCGGCATGCA
>DASXIP010000653.1:0-2784 GCA_036497875.1 Caldimonas sp. | reverse complement strand
CGAGAGCGTCGTCCGCGCCGAGAAGCCGAAGCGCGAGTTGGCCTCGCGCTGCAGCGTAGTCAGGTCGTAAAGCAGCGGCGAGGCCTGCGTGCTCGGTTTGGCCTCCTCGGTGACGGTCGCCGGCTCGCCCTGCACTGCTGCTGCGATCGCGTCGGCATCGGCCTGCTTCCAGAGGCGGTCGGCGCGCTGCTCGGCGTCGTCCGGATTCTTCTTCCACGCCGGATCGAACCACTTGCCCTCGTACTCGCCGGCGTCGACCGCAAACGTCGCCCGAACTTCCCAGTAGTCGCGCGACACGTGCTTCCTGATCTGCTCCTCGCGCTCGACCATGATCGAGAGGGTCGGCGTCTGCACCCGGCCGACGGTGGTGAGGAAAAATCCGCCATCGCGCGAGTTGAACGCCGTCATCGCGCGCGTGCCGTTGATGCCGACCAGCCAGTCGGCTTCCGAGCGGCTGCGCGCCGCTTCGGCGAGGCCGCGCAGCTCCTGGTCGGAACGCAGGTTGTCGAAGCCGTCGCGGATCGCCTGCGGCGTCATGCTCTGCAACCACAACCGCCGAACCGGCAGCCGGGTCTTGGCGTGTTGCTGGATCAGCCGGAAGATGAGCTCGCCTTCGCGGCCGGCGTCGCAGGCATTGATCAGCCCGGTCACGTCCTTGCGCTTGGCGAGGCGGACGATCGCGTTCAGTCGCGTCTTCGTCTTGTCGAGCGGCGCCAGGTCGAAGTGGGGCGGGATGACGGGCAGATGGGCGAAGCTCCACTTGCCGCGCTTGACGTCGAACTCCTCGGGCGCCTTGATCTCGAGCAGGTGGCCGACCGCCGAGGTGACGACGTACGCCGCCGATTCGAAGTACTCGTCGTGTTTGTCGAACTTGCCCGCGACCGGCGTCAGTGCGCGGACGATGTCCTGCGCGACCGAAGGCTTCTCGGCAATGATCAGTGATTTGCTCATTCGTCTCGTCGTTGTTGTCGGCAGGCGACCGCATCGTCCCTACAATCCAGCTCTCTCGCGCGCACGTGCACGCGCGCGCACCCATGAATTCAATGTACCCAAAGAAGTTGAGCTCCCGCCAAGCCCTCGCCAAGACCCCGCCTGCGACCCCCCGTACCAAGAGGGGCCCCAGGATCCAGGTGCGCCGCTCCGGCGTCCACGGCAAGGGCGTGTTCGCCGTCGCGCCGATCGCGGCCGGCGAGACCATTCTCGAATACACCGGCGACGTCATCACCTGGAAGCAGGCGCAGCGCCGCCACCCGCACAACCCGGACGATCCGAACCACACCTTCTTCTTCCACATCGACGACAAGCACGTGATCGACGGCGGCACCGGCGGCAACGCGGCCAAGTGGATCAACCACGCGTGCGGCCCCAACTGCGAAGCCGACGAGACCGACGACGGTCGCGTCTTCATCAAGGCGCTGCGCGACATCGAGCCGGGCGAGGAGCTCAACTACGACTACGGGCTGATCGTCGACGGCAAGCATTCGAAGAAGCTGAAGAAGGAATACGCGTGCCGCTGCGGGACGCCCGAGTGCCGGGGCACGATGCTCGCGAAGAAGCGCTGAGCACGCGCGCGACGACGATCGAGCGTGTCGCCGCGACTGCGTCGACCAACGACGATCTGCTCGCCCGGGTCCGCGCCGCGGCCGCCGCAGGCGCAACCTCGTTCGCGCCATGCCTCCTCGTCGCCGACCGCCAGTTGGCAGGCCGCGGGCGCCACGGGCGCACCTGGCACGCCGCCCCGGGGCGCTCGCTGACCATTTAGATCGCCTGGCAGCCGGCGCGCGCCGATCTTGCGGGCCTCTCGCTCGCGGTTGGCGCCGTCCTCGCCGATGCGCTCGAGCCGCCGCACGCAACGATGCGAATCGGCCTCAAGTGGCCGAACGACCTCTGGCTCGTCGCTGCCGACGCCGAGCCTTCGCTTCGCGCCGGTCGCAAGCTCGCCGGCATCCTCGTCGAGACGGCGCCGCTCGGCGCGCAACGCGTTGCGGTGATCGGCATCGGCATCAACGTCCACTTGCAGCCGGTCGCCGACGCTGCCTCGGGCGCCGCCAGCCTCGACGAGATCGACCCCGGCGCGACGCCGTCGTCGACGCTGGCCCGGGTCGCGCCGGCGCTCGCCGCCGCGCTCGAACGCTTCGATGCGCTCGGCTTCGCCGCCTTCGCCGACCGCTTCGCCGCGCGCGATCTGCTGCGCGGCCGCGCCGTCGCCGGCACGGCCGGCAACGTCTCGGGCGTCGCCGCCGGCGTCAGCGACGACGGCGCCCTGCTGGTCGACACCGGCACGCGCGTCGTCGCGGTGACGAGCGGCGAGTGGCGGCTGCGCCTCAGCGAACGCGCGGAGCGGTCGTGCTGAGAACGCTCGTCGCGGCGTTGGTGCTCGCCAATGTCGTCTTCTTCGCGTTCACGCACGGCGCGCTCGACGGCCTGTTCGGCCTGCGCGCGGCCGGCGACCGCGAGCCCGAGCGGCTTTCGAACCAGGTCCGGCCGGAAACCATCCGCCTGTTGCCGAGCACCGCGGCAGCGAGCGCACCGCCCGAGGTCGCGACGTGCTGGGAGACACCGGTGTTCGGCGCCGCCGAGGCGGCAGCGATCGAGACAACCCTCGCCAGCGCGCTGCCTCCCGGGTCGTGGACCGACAGCCGCGGCGAACGCAGCGTCGGCACGCGCGTCGAAGCGACGCACACCTACCGCGTCGCCGCGGCCGACGGCGCGCTCGCGGCGCGGTTGACCTTGCTTCGGCTCGATCCGGGCGGCCGCGGCTTCAGCCCCTGCGCGAAGAGCGCT
>DASXIP010000652.1:0-5996 GCA_036497875.1 Caldimonas sp. | reverse complement strand
TCGATGCCGTTGTGCGGCATCGCCGCATGCGAGCCCTTGCCGTGGATCGTGATCCTGAACTCGTTGCTCGACGCGAACGCCGGCCCCGACTTGAGCGCGAACTGGCCCGCCTTCAGGCCCGGCCAGTTGTGGGCGCCGAAGATCGCCTCCATCGGAAACTTCTCGAACAGGCCGTCCTTCATCATCTCGCGCGCGCCGCCGCCGCCTTCTTCGGCCGGCTGGAAGACGAGGTAGACGGTGCCGTCGTAGTTGCGGTGCTTCGACAGATGCTTGGCGGCGGCGAGCAGCATCGCGGTGTGGCCGTCGTGGCCGCACGCGTGCATCTTGCCGGCGTGAATGCTCTTGTGCGCGAACGTGTTGTGCTCGGTGATCGGCAGCGCGTCCATGTCGGCGCGCAGGCCGACGGCGCGGCCGCTGCTGCCGTTCTTCAGGATCGCGACGATCCCGGTCGTTCCCAGGCCTCGGTGGAACGGAACGTCCCACGACGTCAGTTGCTCTGCGATCAGGTCGGCGGTGCGCTTCTCCTCGAAGCAGAGCTCGGGATGGGCATGGATGTCACGTCGGAGAGCGGCGATCTGCGCCGCGTCGGCGAGGATGGATTCGATGACTTGCATGATCTGGCTCCTGGCCCGGGCCAGTTTACCCGTGGCCCGATACCCCGGTCGCGACGCGCCTGACGCCCCTTCGACGCGCCCCCGGACATCGCTGTGCGATAGTCTGCGCGTGACTTCGCACGTCGTCCGCGCCGCCTGTCCGCACGACTGCCCCGACACCTGCGCGATGCTGGTGACGGTCGAGGGCGGCCGCGCGGTCGCGGTGCACGGCAACCCCGAGCACCCGCCGACGCACGGCGCGCTCTGCACCAAGGTTTCGCGCTATGCCGAGCGCACGTACCACCCGGAGCGCGTCCTCGGGCCGCTGAAGCGGAGCGGCCCGAAGGGAAGCGGCAGCTTCACGGCGGTCTCGTGGGACGAGGCGCTCGACGACATCGCCGCGCGCCTTCGCCGCATCGCCGGCCCGGGCCTCGCCAACGCCGAGGCGATCGTCCCCTACAGCTATTGCGGCACGATGGGGCTGGTCCAGGGCGAGAGCATGGCCGGGCGGTTCTTCCATCGGCTCGGCGCGTCGCTGCTCGACCGCACGATCTGTTCGTCGGCGGGCGGCGAAGCGCTTGCCGCGACCTACGGCGCCAAGGTCGGCATGCACGTCGAGCACTACGCCGAGAGCCGGCTGATCGTCATCTGGGGCAGCAACTCGATCACCTCGAACCTGCACTTCTGGCGCGTCGCGCTCGACGCCAAGCGTGCCGGCGCCAAGCTCGTCTGCATCGACCCGCGGCGGACCGAGACCGCCGAGCGCTGTCACGAGCACGTCGCCCTCCTGCCCGGCAGCGACGGCGCGCTCGCGCTCGGCGTCATGCACGAGCTCATCGTCCACGACTGGCTCGACCACGACTACATCGCCCGTCACGTCGATGCCGGCTGGCCGGCGCTGCGCGCGCGCGCTCTCGAGTGGCCGCCCGAGCGCGCCGCCGCCGCGTGCGGCATCGACGCGGCGCAGGTGCGCACGCTCGCGCGCGACTACGCGACGCTGCGGCCGGCCGCGATCCGCCTCAACTACGGCATGCAGCGCGTCCGCGGCGGCGGCAACGCGACGCGGCTGATCGCGATCCTGCCGTGCCTCGTCGGCGCCTGGCGGCATCGTGCCGGCGGCCTGCTGCTGTCGGCCTCCGGCTGGTTCCGCAACGTCCGCGCCGACGCTGCGCTGCAGCGGCCCGACCTGCTCGCCGGCCGCCGGCCGCGGACGATCAACATGACCACGATTGGCGACGACCTGCTGCGCGCGAGCGGCGAGCATCGCGCCGATGGCACGCCGTTCGGGCCGAGGATCGAGGCGCTCGTCGTCTACAACAGCAATCCGGTCGCGGTCGCGCCGGAGTCGGCGAAGGTCGCACGCGGCTTCGCTCGC
This sequence comes from Caldimonas sp., assembly GCA_036497875.1. Classification (GTDB taxonomy): domain Bacteria; phylum Pseudomonadota; class Gammaproteobacteria; order Burkholderiales; family Burkholderiaceae_C; genus Schlegelella_A. Next base: position 4,028 of record DASXIP010000652.1, on the reverse strand, counting down.
GACGATCTCTTCACCATCGTCCTCGAGCACTTCCTGACCGATACCGCCGACCACGCCGACTACGTGCTGCCGGCGACGACGCAGCTTGAGCACCTCGACGTCCACACCAGCTACGGCCACACCTATGCGCTCATCAACGAGCCTGCGATCGCGCCGCTCGGCGAGGCGAGGCCGAACACCCAGATCTTTCGCGACCTCGCCGCCCGTATGGGCTTCGAAGAGCCATGCTTTGGCGACGACGACGAGGCGCTCGCGCGGACGGCATTTCGCTCCGGCGGCGACGACGGCGGCATCGACTTCGATGCCTTGCGCGCGCGCGGCTGGCTCAAGTTGCCGATCGCCGAGGCGCCCTTCGCGAGCGGCGGTTTTCCGACCGCCGACGGCAAGTGCCGCATCGACGCCCCCGGGCTCGGCGTCCCCGACTGGGTCGAGAACTACGAGTCGACGCGCAGCACGCCGGCTGTCGCGGCGCGCTTTCCGCTCGCCATGATCTCGCCGCCGGCGCGCAACTTCCTCAACTCGAGCTTCGTCAACGTGACGAGCCTGCGTGCGATCGAGGGCGAGCCGGTGCTCGAGATCTCGCCCGGCGACGCCGCGCGGCGCGGCATCGCCTCGGGCGACCCGGTCCGCATCTTCAACGACCGCGGCAGCATCGTCTGCAAGGCGGTGGTCGGCAGCCGGGCGCGGCCGGGCGTCGTCAACGGCCTCGGCGTCTGGTGGCGAAAGCTCGCCCGCGACGGCAAGAACGGCAACGAGCTCACCCACCAGCGATTGACCGACATCGGCCGGGCGCCGAGCTTCTACGACTGCCTCGTCGAAGTCGAGCGCGCCGCCGTGCCGGCGCCGGCGTGAGGCGCGGCGCTCGCGTCGTGGCCTGGGGCATCGGCGGGGTCACGGCGACTGCGCTCGTCGCCGCGGCAGGCGTCTGCCTCACCTCGGGCTGCGCGACGGCTGGTTACTACGCGCACTCGGTCGTCGGCCATCTGGAGATCCTGCAGGCTGCGCATCCGGTGGCACAGGTGCTCGACGACCCGACGACGAGCGCGGCGCTGAAGGAGCGCCTCGCACTGTCGCAGCGGATCCGCGACTTCGCCGTCCACGAGCTCGACGAGCCCGACAACGAAAGCTACCGCCGCTATGCCGACCTGCACCGTGCCGCCGCGGTCTGGAACGTCGTCGCCGCGCCCGAGCTGTCGCTGACGCCGAAGACGTGGTGCTTCGCGATCGTCGGCTGCGTCGGCTATCGCGGCTACTACGCCGAGGCGAAAGCCGATGCGCTCGCCGCCGAACTGCGCACAGACGGTCTCGACGTCGCCGTCTATCCCGTCCCTGCGTATTCGACGCTCGGCCGCCTGCCGACCGGCGGCTGGCTCGCCGATCCGCTCCTCAACACCTTCATCGACTACCCCGAAGGCGAACTGGCGCGGCTCGTCTTCCACGAGCTCGCGCACCAGGTCGCGTTCGCTGCCGGCGACACCGCGTTCAACGAGTCGTTCGCGACCACGGTCGAGAAGATCGGCGCCGAACGCTGGCTCGCAGCCCACGCGACGCCCGCCGCCCGCGAGGAGGCAGCGCGCGTCGAATCGCGGCGGGCTGACTTTCGCGACCTCACCGGCCGCTATCGCGACGAGCTCGAGCGGCTGTACGCAAGCGACGCCGACGACGTCGCCAAGCGCGCCGGCAAGGCTGCCGTGCTGGCCCGGCTGCGCGCCGATTACGCGGCGATGAAGGCGTCGCGCTGGGGCGGCTACGCCGGCTACGACCACTGGTTCGCGAACGCCAACAACGCCGAATTCGGCGTCCTCGCGAGCTACACCGGCCTGGTGCCGGCGTTCGAGCAGCTGTTCAATCGCGAAGGGCGCGACTTTCCGCGCTTCTACGCCGAGGTTCGCCGCATCGCGGCCTTGCCGGCTGCCGAGCGCAGGGGCGCGCTCGAGCGCTAAGCTCGCCGCCTCGTCGTGTCGTCGATTTCACCGGAGCGCTCCCATGGCCGAGATCCACCTCCATCGCGCGCATCGGCTCGGCCTCGCCAGGGCTCGCAAGACCGCGTGGCGCTGGGCCGAGCACGCCGAAGAAAAGTTCGGCATGGAGTGCACGGTCCACGAAGGCGAGACGAGCGACGTCGTCGAGTTCGTGCGGCCGGGCGTCGAGGGCCGCCTGATCGTCACGGCCGATTCGTTCGATCTCACCGCGCGGCTCGGCCTCATGCTCGGCGCGTTTCGCGGCCGCATCGAGGCCGGCATCGAGGAGAACCTCGACGCCGTCCTCGCCGAGGCCGCGGCGGCGGCGAAGAAGAAACCCGGCGCAGGCAAGGCCGCGGCGAAGCGGAAGTGACGGCGCGCGGCGGCTACTTCAGCGATTCGACGAGGTCGACGTACTCCTGCATCGCCTCGTCCCTGGTCTTGCCCGCGAGCGCATTCCAGGCGTCCCACTTGGCGCGGCCGACCATGTCACCGAAGCCCGGGCGCTTGCCTTCGGCGTCGCCGCTCGACGCCTGCTTGTAGAGCGCGTAGAGCTTGAGCAGCGTCATGTTGTCGGGCTTTTCGGGCAGACTCTTCGAGTCTGCGACGGCGCTCTCGAACGTCGCCCGCAGGTCGGCCATGGTGTTCCTCTCGGCTCGTGGTGAAAGTCGCGATTGACCACGCCGATCTTAGCCAGCATCTTGACGGCCCCGGCGTCTTTGACGCCCGAGCGCAGCCGATGAACACTCCCGCCGCCGTTTGCGAGCGCATGTCGCGCGTCGACACCGCCTGGCTGCGGATGGACAACGACGTCAATCTGATGATGATCGTCAGCGTCTGGCTGGTGCGGCCGAAGGTCGCGTACGAGACGGTCTGCCGACGCCTCGAGGACAAGCTCCTGCGCTATGAGCGCTTCCGCTGCGTCGTCGTCCGCGACGGCGACGGCGCGAAGTGGTGCACCGACAAGGACTTCGACATCCACCGCCACGTCGTCCGCGAAAAGCTCAAGCCCGAGCGCGGGCAGAGCGAGCGCGCGGCGCTGCAGGAGCGCGTCGGTGCGCTCGCCGCGGAGCCGTTCGATCTGGATCGGCCGCTCTGGGAGTTCCGCCTGATCGAGGACTACGAAGGCGGCAGCGCGCTGGTCTCGCGCATCCACCATTGCATCGGCGACGGCATCGCGCTGACCTCGGTGATGCTCTCGATCACCGACGGCGGCAGCGACCCGCCGCGACGCGCGCGTGCTTCGCGGGGCGGCGACCGCCTCGTCGACCTCGTGCTGAAGCCGCTCGACGGCCTGTCGACGAAGGCCGCCGCGCTGGTCGAGAAATCGATCGCCCGCTCGCTCGACGTGCTCGCCGATCCGAAGCAGGGCCTCACCGGTGCGATCGACGCCGCGCGCCTCGGTGCCAGGGTGATGAATGACGTCGCCGCGATGGCGTTGATGGCCGACGATTCGCCGACGCTGCTGAAGGGAAGGCTGAGTGGCAGGAAGCGAGTCGCCTGGGGCGAGCCGTTCCCGCTCGCCGATGTCAAGGCGATCGGCAGCGCGCTCGGCTGTTCGGTCAACGACGTCCTTCTCGCCTGCGTCGCCGGCGCAATCGGGCATTGGCTGCGCGTGCAGGGCGACGACTCCGCGGGCAAGGAGATCCGCGCGATGGTGCCGGTCAACCTGCGGCCGCTCGAGGACGCGTGGCAACTCGGCAACCGCTTCGGTCTCGCGCCACTCGTGCTGCCGATCGGCGTCGACCATCCGGTCGAGCGCGTGTTCGCGGTGCGGGCGCGGATGGCCGAGCTGAAGTCGAGCTATCAGCCGCTGATGGCGTTCACGCTTCTCGCCGTCGCCGGGCTGATGGCCAAGCCGGTGCAGGATGCGATGCTGGGCCTCTTCGCCCGCAAGACGACCGCTGTCATGACCAACGTTCCGGGTCCGGCGACGCCGCTGAAGTTCTGCGGCGCGACCTTGCGCCAGACGATGTTCTGGGTGCCGGCATCGGGTGACGTCGGCGTCGGCGTCAGCATCCTCTCGTACGCAGGCGGAGTGCAGTTCGGCCTCATCACCGACGAGGC
>DASXIP010000651.1:0-5171 GCA_036497875.1 Caldimonas sp. | reverse complement strand
TGCGCCTGCCGCATCGCCGCGAGCAGGGCCGCGGCATGCTGCGGCGCGCGCACGCCGGCCGCGATCGCCGTCATCGCGGCGACTGGATTTCTCTTCTGCGGCATCGCCGATGAGCCGCCGCGGCCGTCACCGGACGGCTCGGCGACCTCACCGACTTCGCCCTGCGAGAGCAGCGCCAGGTCGGTGCCGATCTTGGCGAGCGAGCCGCACAGAACGGCGACCTCGCAACCGAGCGCGACCCAGTCGTCGCGCTGCACTTGCCAGGCGTCGCCGGCCGGGATGTCGAGCCGCGCGCCGAGCCGACGTGCGACCGCAGGGCCCTTGTCGCCAAGCGTCGCCAGCGTGCCGACGGCGCCGCCGAACTGCAGCCGCAACGCCGCCCGGCGCGACCGCGCGAGCCGATTGCGCGCGCGCGCCAGCGGCGCGAGCCAGGCGACGACCTTGAAGCCGAAGCTCACGACCTGCGCCGGCTGCAGCAACGTGCGCGCCAGGATCGGCGTCCGTGCATGCGCCCGCGCAAGCGCGAGCAGCGCCTTCGCCAGGCGGTCGAGGTCGGCATCGATCAAGTCGAGCGCGCGACCGGTGACGATCACCATGCCCGAATCGATCACGTCCTGGCTCGTGCTCCCGAAGTGAACCCAGCCCGCGGCCGCCCGGTCGCGCACGGCTACCGCCGCGGTGAGCGCCTGGACGAGCGGGATCGCGAGGCTGCCGGCACCGCGCGCGGCGGCGACGACGGCCTCGTTGTCGACCCCTGCACGGCACGCGTCGGCGATCGGTGCGACCGCGCTCGCGGGGACGACGCCTTCGGCGGCCTCCGCCTCGGCGAGCGCGGCCTCGAACGACAGCATCGCCGCGACGATCGAGCGATCGCTGAAGACGTCGAGCATCGCCGCGCTCGCGAGCGTGCGCGCGAAGATCGACGCCGTCACGCCGTGCGCCTCGCCGCCATCAGGTGCCTGCGGACTCGTGGGCGATCGCCTGCGGCGCGAGTGCGCTGGCGAGAACCTTGTCGACACGCTTGCCGTCGAGGTCGACGACTTCGAATCGCCAGCCTTCCCACTCGACCGCGTCGGCCTCTTCCGGCAGCCTGCCGAGCAGCAGCATGATCATGCCGGCGAGCGTGTTGTAGCGGCCGCGGTCCTCCTCGGGCAGCTCCTTCAGCCCGAGCCGATCCTTCAGCTCGGGGGTCGGGATCAGGCCGTCGAACAGCCAGCTGCCGTCGTCGCGCTGCACCGCCCACGCGCCGGCGTCGGTCTCGGTGCTGAACTCGCCGGTGATCGCCTCGAGGACGTCGCGGACGGTGATCATGCCCTGCACCTCGCCGTATTCGTCGACGACGAAGACGATTTGCGTGCTCGAGGCGCGGAAGTGCTCGAGCAGCTCCATCCCGGAGAGCGTCTCAGGGACGAATACCGGCGCCTGCAGGTCCCGGTCGACCGCGATCGCCTTGCCCTGGATCGCCTGCTGGAGGAGCTTTTGCGCGCTGATGACGCCGAGGACGTCGTCGAGGCCGCCGCGGCAGACCGGATAGCGCGAGTGCTCGGCGTCGCCGATCACGCGCTGCACGTCCTCGGCGGTGCCGGTCGCCTCGAGCCAGACGATCTCGGCGCGCGGGATCATCATCGAGCCGACCTGGCGGTCGTCGAGGCGAAAGACGTTGCGCACCATCTGGTGCTCCTGCGCCTCGATGACGCCGGCGTCGAGCCCCTCTTCGAGGCTGGCGGCGATCTCCTCCTCGGTGACGCTGCGGTCGGGGCCGCCGCGAATCCCGAGCAGGTGGAGCGTCGCTTCGGTGCACCACGACAGGAGCTTGACGAACGGCCGACCGATCAGCGACAGCCACTCCATCGGCCGGGCGACATAGCGGGCGACGGTCTCGGGGTACTGGATGCCGATCCGCTTGGGCACCAGCTCGCCGAAGATGATGGTGAGGAAGGTGATCGAGATGACGACCATCGCCGTTGCCGTGATCTCGGCGGCGCGGTCGCGGAGGCTGAAGTTGGCGTGCAGCCAGTGCGCGAAGGGTGCCGAGAAGGCGGCGTCGCCGACGATGCCGTTCAGGATGCTGATCGAGGTGATGCCAATCTGGACGACCGAGAGGAACTTGGTGGGGTCGTCGTGCAGTTCCATGGCGTGGCGGGCGCCCGAGTCGCCGGCCTCGACCATCACCTGCAGCCGCGCCTTGCGGCTCGCCGTCAGCGCCATTTCGGACATGGCGAACAGGGCGTTCACGAAGATCAGGAAGAGCAGGAGGGCGACTTCCATGCACGAGCGGGCCGAGGCGGGAGGCCAGCGTAGCAGAATCGCCTTCGTGCCCGCCCCCGCCCGCCCGTTTCGCGGCGCCGTTGCAAACGGCGCTCCCGGGTCGCGCGCTCCGCAAGCCCGCGAGCCGTGAACTATCTCGTCGGCGACATCCAGGGCTGCGCCGGCGCGCTCGACCGCCTGCTCGCGACGATCGGTTTCTCGCCGTCGCGCGACCACCTCTACCTGCTCGGCGACCTCGTCAACCGAGGGCCGGCGTCGCTGGCGACGCTGCGCCGCCTGCGCGGCGTCGGCGCAGCAGCGACCTGCCTGCTCGGCAACCACGACTGGCACCTGCTCGCCGTCGCCGCCGGCATCCGGCCGCATCACCGCAGCGACACGATCGCCGAGATCCTCGACGCGCCCGACCGCGAGGCATGGCTCGAGTGGCTACGGCAGCGGCCGATGGCGGTGTTCGAGCACGGCTGGCTGATGTTGCACGCAGGCGTCGTTCCACAATGGAACGTCGAGACCGTCCTCGTGCTGGCACGGGCGCTCGCGACGGCGCTCCGCGAGCGCGAGCCGCGCGAATTCCTCGGTGCGATGTTCGGCAACGAGCCGGCGCGCTGGAGCGACGCGCTCGCCGGCGACGACCGCCTGCGCTTCACGCTCAATACTCTGACGCGGACCCGGTTCGTTGCCGACGACGGCACGCTCGAGTTCGCGACCAAGGACGGCGCCGCTGCCGCACCACCGGGCTTTCGGCCGTGGTTCGACGTTCCGGTGCGCCGCACCGCGGGCGTGCCGATCGCGTTCGGCCATTGGTCGTCGCTCGGGCTGTTCGACCGTGCCGACGTGCTTTGCCTCGACACAGGCTGCGTCTGGGGCGGCAAGCTCAGCGCAGTCCGGATCGACGGTGGCAGGCGCGAACTCGTGCAGGTCGACTGCGGAGGCGCGCCGCGCGCACGCTGAGCGCATCCGATCGGCGCCGGCCGACGTACTGATGCCGACTGCCTGCGTAGCGGCAAGGCCGCGCCGCCAGGTCCCGCGTCGACCGCTCTCGGCCGGCGCGACACGTCCTCCGCGGGGGTTCCGATGATCCACTGCCGTGGTCGGGCGCGACACGCTGTTGCCTTGCGCGTCGCCACTCTCGTCGTGTTCGGCGGCGCCATCGGCGCTGTCGACGCCCAGCAGTCGCCAGCGCCGCCAGACTCGTCCGCCGCCGTCGTCGCCGAGTCGTCGACACGGCAACTGCCGCCGGTGGAGGTCCACGGCAACTACCTCAACTCGGTCGGCAGCAGCGACGCGGCGAGCGCCGGCACCGTCACCGCGAAGCTGATCGAGAGCCGGCCGACCCTCAGACCGGCCGAGGTGCTCGAGTTCGTTCCCGGCGTCATCGTCACCCAGCACAGCGGCGACGGCAAGGCCAACCAGTACTACCTGCGCGGCTTCAACCTCGATCACGGCACCGACTTCGCAACCTTCGTCGACGGCATGCCGGTCAACATGCCCACGCACGCACACGGCCAGGGCTACAGCGACCTCAACTGGCTGATCCCGGAGCTGGTCGACCGGCTGCGCTACCGCAAGGGGCCGTATTCAGCCGAGGACGGCGACTTCGCCTCGGCCGGCTCGGCGCGGATCGACCTCGTCGATGCTCTGCCGCGCGGCCTCGCGTCGCTGACGCTCGGCCAGGACCGCTACGGCCGCGCGCTCGTCGCCAACTCGAACGCCGTCGGCGCAGGCACTCTCCTGTACGCGGTCGAGCTTGCGCACAACGACGGGCCCTGGGATCACCCCGAGAAGTTCCATCGCGCCAACGGCGTTCTTCGCTACCGCTTCGGCGGTGAGACCAGCCGCTCGACGATCACGGCGATGGGCTACTCGGCGTCATGGAACGCCACCGACCAGATCCCGCAGCGCGCCGTCGACGCCGGCCTGATCGGTCGCTTCGGCTCGCTCGATCCGAGCGACGGCGGCCAGACGGAGCGCTACAGCCTGTCGATCGCCAGCGAGCGACGTTTCGACGACGGCGAGCTCAAGCTCAATGCCTACGCGATCCGCTCGAAGCTCGACCTGTTCTCGAACTTCACCTACTTCCTCGAGCACCCGATCGACCTCGACCCAACGCAAATCGACGGCGACCAGTTCGAGCAAGTCGAGCGGCGCAAGATCTTCGGTGCGACGGCGAGCCGGCGCTGGAACGGGCAGCTGTTCGGCGCCGACGCGACGAACACGATCGGCGTCCAGGTCCGCCACGACCGGCTCGATCCGGTCGCGCTCTACGCGACGGTCGATCGCCGGCGCGCGGCGACGACAGAGGAAAGCGTCGTCCGGGAGACGAGCGTCGCCGTCCATGGCGAGAACGCGACACAGTGGCTCCCCTGGCTGCGCAGCATCGCCGGCCTGCGCGCCGACGAGTTCTTCTTCGACGTCGAGAGCTCGATCGCCGTCAACAGCGGCACACGCGACGCAGCCCTCGTCTCGCCCAAGCTCTCGCTCGTCTTCGGGCCGTGGAGGCAGACCGAGACCTTCCTCAACTACGGGTTCGGCTACCACAGCAACGACGCGCGCGGGACCACCGCGACCATCGCTGCCAAGAGCGGCGATCCCGTCGCCGCGGTGACGCCGCTGGTGCGCTCGAGAGGTGGCGAGCTCGGCGCGCGGACCGAGATCATCCCCGGCCTGCAGAGCTCGCTCGCGCTCTGGCAGCTTCGCCTCGGCTCCGAGCTCGTCTTCGTCGGCGACGCCGGCGAGACCGAACCGAGCCGCGCCAGCCTGCGGCGCGGCATCGAGTGGAACAACCACTGGATCGCCGCGTCGTGGCTCCTGGTCGACGCCGACTTCGCCGCGTCGCGGTCGCGCTTCACCGAGGACGATCCCGCCGGCAACTACATCCCCGGTTCGGTCGACCGCGTCGTCTCGCT
>DASXIP010000650.1:0-4147 GCA_036497875.1 Caldimonas sp. | reverse complement strand
GATCGCGTCGCCCGGCGCGAGCTGGTCACCAAGCGAGAGCCGCGTCTTCGGATTGACGATGCCGGTGCACGCCGCAGCGAGGTCGACCCGGCCGCCTTCGACGATTCCCGCGAGCGCAGGCGTCTCGCCGCCGCCCCAGGCGATGCCGCACTGCTCGCACGCGCGTTGCCAGCCGCGAACGAGGGCTTCGGCACGCGCGGCGTCGTCGAACCAGTCGGAGCCGCCGGCCGCCCAGTACGCTTGGACGACGAGCGGGGTGGCGCCGACGGTGATCAGGTCGTTGACCGCCATCGCGATCGTGTCCTGGGCGATGTCGGCATAGGCGCTGGCGCCGGTGAGCGCTGCCATCGCGTCGGCGACCATTGCCTTCGAGCCGAGGCACTCGACGATGCTGGCGAGATAGAACGGACCGACATCGACGACGTACGCCGACTCGCCGCGCGATGACTCGACCTCGCTGAAGCCGTGCCGGTCGAGCTGCACGCCGGTCGCGAGCGCGGCACGCTGCGCAGCGATCTTGAGCGGATCGATGCGGCGGTAATCGACACCGGAGGCGCCGTAGCTGAGCGGGCCGGAGGGTGGAAACGTCGGATGCGATGCGGCCACGTTGGCATCGATTATCCCGCAGCGCGGCGCGGCGGAAGGCGGCGAATAGAATCGATCGAATGTCGTCCACGGTGCTGGCGCGCAAGTACAGGCCGCGCAATTTCGAGTCGCTCGTCGGTCAGGTGCACGTCGTCCAGGCGCTCGCCAACGCGCTCACTCAGCAGCGGCTGCACCACGCGTATCTCTTCACCGGGACGCGCGGCGTCGGCAAGACGACGATCGCGCGCATCCTCGCGAAAGCACTCAACTGCACCGGGCCCGACGGCAACGGCGGCATCACCGCGCAGCCGTGCGGCGTCTGCGCCGCGTGCCGCGATATCGACGCCGGCCGCTTCATCGACTACGTCGAGCTCGACGCGGCGTCCAACCGCGGCGTCGACGAGATCACGCGCCTGCTCGATCAGGCGGTCTACAAGCCGGTCGTCGGGCGCTTCAAGGTCTACCTGATCGACGAAGTGCACATGCTCTCGACGACGGCGTTCAACGCGATGCTGAAGACGCTCGAGGAGCCGCCCGAGTACCTGAAGTTCATCCTCGCCACGACCGACCCGCAGAAGGTGCCGGCGACCGTCCTCTCGCGCTGCCTGCAGTTCAACCTGCGGCCGATGGCGCTCGAGACGATCGTCGCCCACCTGCAGACGATCCTTGCGATCGAAGGCGTCGACGCCGCGCCGCCGGCGCTGAAGCTGATCGCTCGCGCCGCGCGCGGCTCGATGCGCGACGGCCAATCGCTGACCGATCAGGCGATCGCATTCGGCAGCGGCCGGATCGAGGAAGCGGGCGTTCGCCAGATGCTAGGCGCGGTCGACCGCAGCCACGCGATCCGTTCGATCGAGGCGGTCGCAGCGCGCGACGGCGCGGCATTGCTTGCGGCTGTCGACGGCCTGCGCGAGCTCGGCCTGTCCGCCGCCGGAGCGCTCGAAGAGATCGCGACATTGCTGCAGGAGATGGCCGTCGTGCAGGCGGTTCCCGACGCGGCCGACGACAGCGATCCCGAGAGCCACGACGCAAGCCGGCTCGCCGCCTTGCTTGCTGCCGACGAGACCCAGCTCTTCTACAGCATCGTCCTCGCCGGTCGCGCCGAGCTGCCCCTTGCGCCCGATGAATACAGCGGGCTGGTGATGGTGCTCCTACGGATGCTTGCCTTCGCACCGTCCGTGCAACCTGGTGGCCCGACGACTCCGGGGCCGGCCTCGGCGCCGGCGCCGCGCGCGGGTGCGGCGACCGTTCGCAGCGAGCCGGCGGTCGCAGCGCCGACCGTTGCCGCACCGACTGCCGTGGCTGCCCCGGCCTCGCCTGCGGTCGTCGAACGCGAGCGGTCCGAGCTCGAAGGCACCCAAGCAGCCGATCTTTGGGTTGTGCTCGTGCAGCGCCTCGTCGCTGCCGGTGCAATCGCCGCGATGGTGCGCGAGTTGGCGATGCAGGCCGAATGCTTCCGCGTCGTCGATACAGGTGCGGAGCAGGTCTGGCATCTCCGCGTCGAGCGCGAGAACCTGCGCACGCCGGCGTTGCGCGAGCGCTTGCAGTCGGCAGCGGGCGAGGCCGAAGGCCGCGCGCTGCGGCTCGAGATCGATGCCGCGACAGCTGAGGACACGCCGGCGGCGCGCGACGCCGCCGAGCGCGACCGCCGCCAGGCCGATGCCGAGCGCGCGATCGAGCAGGATCCGCTGGTCCGCGCGCTGATGGCGCAGTACAAGACCGCCCGCATCGTTCCCGGCTCGGTCAAGCCGCAGCCCGGGCCGGCGCCCTGAAGCGCCTGGCGCAACACGACGAGTTCAAAGGAGCACAGAGATGATGAAAGGTCAGCTGGCCGGCCTGATGAAGCAGGCGCAGGCGATGCAGGACAACCTCAAGAAGGCGCAGGACGAGCTGGCGACGATCGAAGTCGAGGGCCAGTCGGGGGCCGGTCTCGTCAAGGTGACGATGACGTGCAAGCACGACGTCAAGCGGATCGCGATCGACCCGAGCCTGCTCGGCGACGACCGCGAGATGCTGGAGGATCTCGTCGCCGCCGCCTTCAACGACGGCATCCGGCGCGCTGAGGAGGTGAGCCAGGAGAAGATGGGCAAGCTCACCGCCGGCATGCCGCTGCCGCCGGGCATGAAGCTGCCGTTCTAGTGGCCGCGATTGGCCGCTGAACCGTCACTCGAAGGGCTGGTCGAGGCGCTCCGGCGTCTGCCGGGCGTCGGCGTCAAGTCGGCGCAGCGCATGGCGTGGCATCTGCTCCAGCACGACCGCGAAGGTGCGCGCCGGATCGCCGCCGCGCTCGAGGACGCGGTCGCGCGGATTCGCCATTGCGTGCGCTGCCATACGTTCACGGAGGCCGAGGTATGCAGCATCTGCCTCGACGCTTCGCGCGATCTCCGCCAGCTCGCCGTCGTCGAGACGCCTGCCGACCAGGCCGCGCTCGAGCGCACCGGCAGCTACCGCGGCCTCTACTTCGTGCTGATGGGTCGCCTCAGCCCGCTCGACGGCGTCGGGCCGTCGGAGATCGGCGCGCGCCAGCTCCTCGACCGCGCCAACGACGGTCGCGTCGAGGAAGTGATCATCGCCACCAACTTCACCGCGGAGGGCGAGGCCACGGCGCACGTCCTTGCCGAGGCGCTCGGCTCGCGCGGGATCCGCGTCACGCGGCTCGCGCGCGGCGTTCCGGTCGGCAGCGAGCTCGAGTACGTCGATCTGGGCACGATCGCGCACGCCTTCTTCGACCGGCGTTGACCGGCGGCGCTGCCGCGACTCAGTTGTTCGCGATCTCGACGCGCTTCTGCGCGCCGGCGCTCTTCGTCGTCTTGCCAGGCGCGGCGGCGGGCTGGGTGCTCTTGCGATGCTTGCTGTGCGCGACGCGGGTGCCGTGCTCGTTGGTTGCGATGTGCGTCGACGAGGGCGCGGCGCCCCGGTGTCCTTTCGGCGCAACGTAGACGACGATCGTCTGGCCGGGTGCGAAGCGGGCGCCGGTGCCGACGTCGTTCCACTGCGCGACTTGGCTCGTGCTGATGCGGTAACGGTGCGCGATCGATTCGACGCTGTCGTGCTTGCCGGCGCGCAGCGACACCTTGCGCAGCGGCGGTGCATCGGACGAGAGCACCATCGTCGCGTTGTCGGCGACGCTGATCGAGACGTCGTCGACGACGGCTCCGTTGCGCGGCACGAGCAGCGTCGAGCCCGACTTGATGACCACCCGCGCCGGGATGTGGTTGACCTCGCGCAAGTCATCTTCGCTCATGCCGGCGGTGCGCGCCGCCTCGGCCGGCTTCATGCTCCTCGGCGCGACCCAGGTCGTCCACGTCGACAGCGGCCCGCGGTAGAGCGGCAGCTCGCGGACGAACCGATTCGCGTTGTCGTACGGCAGCAGGATCTGCGGCGTTCCGGCGGCGAGGATGACCGGCCGGTTCATCTGCGGGTTGAGGAACTGGAACTCCTCGACCGGCATGTCGGCGAGCTTGACCGCGAGCGCGACGTCGATGTCGTGCTCGATCGGCACGCTCAGGAAGTAGGGGTGGTTGTAGAGCGGCGGCAGCTGCAGGTTGAAGTCCGCCGGCCG
>DASXIP010000649.1:0-2200 GCA_036497875.1 Caldimonas sp. | reverse complement strand
CTTCATCACCAATCCCTCCGATGTGCGGCTCAACGCCCACGCCAAGAGGGCTCAGGCTGCGGGGCCCGAGGCGCTGCCGGCCGCGGGTGAAGGCTCGGTTCGACTTGGCGTCGACCGGCCGCCAATCGTCGAAAACATAGGCGGCGCCGGAACCGTGTGCAATGGGACTAGGTCCAATGTCGCTGCGTCGGCCAGGGTTCATGGAATACTGTCGACGCGTTCACTCGCGACGACGATGCTGCATGAAATCGAGTGTCGAATTGCTCGTCGATGCGCGCGCCCGGCTCGGCGAATGCGTTCTCTGGTGTGACGAGGCCGAGGCGCTGTACTGGACCGACATCGAAGGCGCAACGCTCAGTCGATGGACCGCGTCCGACGGCGGCACGCGGCAATGGTCGATGCCCGACCGCGTCGGCAGCTTCGCGCTGTGCGCCGAACCGGGCTCGCTGCTGGTCGGGTTCGCGTCCGGCGTCGCCCTCTTCGATCTCGAGCGCGGAGTCTCGGGGCCGCTGATCGCCGTCGAACCGGGCGAGCCCACGACACGGATCAACGACGGCCGCTGCGATGCGCACGGGCGCTTCGTGTTCGGCATGTTCAACCGGGCGGAGGCGCCGATCGGCCACTTCTACCGCGTCGATGGCGGCCTCGCGGTCGAGCGATTGCCGCTGCCGCCGGTCGGCGTCGCCAACAGCATCGCCTTCAGCCCCGACGGCTCGCGCATGTACTTCGCGGATTCGCCGACGCGCTGCATCCACAGCGTCGACTATCACGCCGACGGCACGCTGGGCACGCCACGCCTCTTCGTGCGGTTGGCACCTGAAGATGGATTTCCGGACGGCTCGGCGGTCGACGCCGACGGCGGCCTCTGGAACGCGCACTGGGACGGCAGCTGCGTCGTCCGCTACAACGCTGACGGCGTCGAGACGGTGCGCCTCCCCCTGCCGGTGTCGCGGCCGACATGCCCGGCCTTCGGCGGCAGCGGCCTCGATCGCCTGTTCATCAGCTCGGCGCGCATCGGTCTGAGCGACGAAGCGCTGCGGACGCAGGCGAACGCAGGCGGCATCTTCGCTGCGGTGCCGGGCCAGCGTGGGCAGCGCGAGCGGCGCTTCGCGACGACGCTGCGCGTCTGAGTGATCGATCTGCGGTGAGCCCGGGCCGAGCCAGCATCAGCCGTCGTCCGTTCGGCACGCTGGACGACGGCCGCGCGGTCGACGAATACACGCTCGAGAATGGCAGTGGCATGTCGCTCAGCGTGATCAACCTGGGCGGCATCGTCACCGCCGTGCGCGTTCCGGACCGCGCCGGCCGCGTCGGCGACGTCGTGCTCGCCTTGCCGACGCTCGACGACTACGTCCTGCGCAATCCGAACTTCGGAACCATCGTCGGCCGCTTTGCGAACCGTATCTCCGGGGCGCGCTTCGTGCTCGACGGCGAGTTGCACTGCCTCGCGACCAACGACGGCCCGAACACCTTGCACGGCGGCGCACGCGGCTTCGGCAAGCGCTGGTGGCACCTCGCGCCCGAAGCTGCGGATGAAGAGGGCCGTGTCTGCCTGCGCCTCGACTACGAGAGCGAAGACGGCGAAGAGGGGTTCCCCGGCCGCCTCGACGTCACGGTTCGCTACACGCTGCTGGCCGACAACGCCTGGCGCATCGACTACCGGGCGACGTGCGATCGGACCACGGTCGTGAACCTCAGCCATCACGACTATTTCAACCTCGCCGGCTCGGGCAGCGCTCTCGAGCAGAGTCTGACGCTGGCGGCGAGCCGCTATCTGGCGATCGACGCCCACCTCATTCCCGTGGCCATCGACGAAGTCGCCGACACGCCGTTCGACTTTCGCGTCGCGACGCCGATCGCCGCGCGCATCCGCGCCGGCGACGCCCAGCTCGCGCTGGCACGCGGTTACGACCACAACTGGATCATCGACCGGGAAGGCGATGGCCTGGCCTTCGCGGCGCGACTCCACGACGCCGCTTCGGGTCGCGTCCTCGACATCGAAACCAGCGAGCCCGGCATGCAGTTCTACTCGGGCAACTTTCTCGACGGCAGCCTGCGCGGCGCCGGCGGCGCGATGATTCGACAGGGCGACGGTGTCTGCCTCGAGCCGCAGCACTATCCCGACTCGCCGAACCGGCCGAGGTTCCTTCCACCGTGCTCGGTCGGGGCGAGACGTTTCGCAGCAGCACCGTGTACCGAT
>DASXIP010000648.1:0-2251 GCA_036497875.1 Caldimonas sp. | reverse complement strand
AGCGCGGAGCACTGGCTCGGCACCGACAGCCTCGGCCGCGACGTCGCCGCGCGGCTGGTGTTCGGCGCGCGCGTCTCGCTCACGGTGGGGCTGTGCGCACCGCTGATCGCGCTCGCCTTCGGCGGCGCCGCCGGCCTGCTGGCCGGCTACTTCCGCGGCCGCCTCGACACCTTCATCAGCGGCGCCGTCGACGTGCTGCTCGCGTTCCCGCCGCTGGTGCTGGCGCTCGCGGTCACGGCGTTCCTCGGCCAGTCGCTGCTGAACATGACGCTGATCCTCGGCTTCCTCGGCGTCCCCGTGTTCACGCGCGTCGCGCGCAGCGCGACGCTCGCGTTCGCGCAGCGCGAGTTCGTCACCGCGGCACGCGCGCTCGGCGCTACGCACATGCGGATCCTGGTGCGCGAGCTGCTGCCCAACGCGGCGCTGCCGCTGGCGGCCTTCTGGCTGGTCGCGGTGGCGGTCACGATCGTCGTCGAAAGCGCCCTGAGCTTCCTCGGACTCGGCGTGCCTCCGCCACAGCCGAGCTGGGGCAGCATGATCGGCGAAGGGCGCGATAGCCTCGACAGCGCGGCCTGGCTTGCCTTCACCCCCGCGGCGGTGATGTTCGTGACGGTGCTGGCCTTCAATCTCGTTGGCGACACCGTGCGCGCGATCACCGATCCGCGCCGCGCCGCCGCTTCGTGATGGCTCAGCCCCTGCTCGTGCTGGATGCGGTCGGGGTGCAGCTCGCCACGCCGCGCGGTCCGCTGCGCGCGGTCGACGGCGTCTCGCTGGCGCTCGAGCCGGGACGCACGCTCGGCATCGTCGGCGAGTCGGGCAGCGGCAAGACGATGCTTTCACGCGCGATCCTGCGCCTCTTGCCGCCCAACGCGACGCTCACGGGCAGCGTGCGCTTCGACGGCGAAGAGCTGACCGCGCTCGGCCCAGAGGCGCTGCGGCGGCTGCGCGGCCGCTCGATCGCGGTCGTGTTCCAGGATCCGATGACTTCGCTCAACCCGGTGCTGACGATCGGCACGCAGATCGTCGAGACGCTGCAGGCGCATCTCGAGCTCCACGCCGCGGCGGCTCGGGCACGCGCGATCGAGCTGCTCGCCGCCGTGGGCCTGTCGTCGCCCGAGGAGCGGCTGAACCAGTATCCGCACCAGCTCTCCGGCGGAATGCGCCAGCGCGTGGCGATCGCGATCGCCGTGTCGTGCGAGCCGCGACTGCTGATCGCCGACGAGCCGACCACCGCGCTCGACGTCACCGTGCAGGCGCAGATCCTGGACCTGCTCGCGCGCGAGCAGCAGCGGCGCCACATGGCGATGCTGCTGATCACGCACGACCTCGGCATCGTCGCCGGCCGCACCGACGAGGTGGCGGTGATGTACGCCGGCAAGATCGTGGAGCGCGCCGCGACGCGCACGCTCTTCAAGGCGATGCGCATGCCCTACACCGAGGCGCTGCTGGCCGCGATCCCGCGCGTCGACGCCGCGCCGCACACGCCGCTGGCCGCGATCCCGGGGCGGCCACCCGACATGACGCGGCTGCCGCCGGGCTGCGCGTTCGCGCCGCGCTGTCCGCGCGCCGGCGAGCGCTGCGCGCGCGAGCGACCGTCGCTGAGCGGCGCGCCCGGCCACGCGTTCGCGTGCTGGCATCCGATCGACGCGCCGTTGGTGCAATCGGCATGACACTGAGCGCGGCGTCGCGCGCCGAGCCGCAGGCGCTGCTCGGCGTCGAGGACTTGGTCGTCGAGTACGCCATCGGTCGCCTCACCGTGCACGCCGTCTCGGGCGTGAGTTTCGAGATCATGCGCGGCGAGACGCTCGGTCTGGTCGGCGAGAGCGGCTGCGGCAAGTCGTCGCTGGCACGCGCCGTGCTGCGCCTGATCGAGCCGCGCTCGGGGCGCGTCCGCTTCGACGGCCGCGACCTCACGGCCTTGGGCGGCGAGGCGTTGCGCCGCATGCGCCGCAACCTGCAGATGGTGTTCCAGGATCCGATCGCATCGTTGAACCCGCGGCGGCGGATCGCAGACATCGTCGCCGAGCCGCTTGTCATCGCCGGCGTCACGGACCGCGCTGAGCGCGAACGTCGCGTCCGCGAGGCGATGCACGCGGTGGGGCTCGACCCCGAGACGGCCGGCGCCCGGCGCCCGCACGAGTTCTCCGGCGGGCAGTGCCAGCGGGTCTGCATCGCCCGCGCGCTGGTGCTTGAGCCGAAGCTACTGGTCTGCGACGAGCCGATCTCGTCGCTCGACGTGTCGATCCGGGCA
>DASXIP010000647.1:0-2237 GCA_036497875.1 Caldimonas sp. | reverse complement strand
CTCGTCGTCGACACCGCGCACGGTCACAGCGCCGGCGTCGTCGAGCGCGTGCGCTGGGTCAAGCGCAACTTCCCGGGCGTCGACGTCATCGGCGGCAACATCGCCACCGGCAAGGCCGCGCTCGACCTCGTCGAGGCCGGCGCCGACGGCGTCAAGATCGGCATCGGCCCGGGCTCGATCTGCACGACGCGAATCGTCACCGGCGTCGGCGTCCCGCAGGTCAAGGCGATCGACGACGTCGCCACCGCGATCGCCGGCAGCGGCGTTCCGCTGATCGCCGACGGCGGCGTGCGCTTCTCGGGCGACCTCGCGAAGGCGATCGCGGCCGGCGCCGATGCGGTGATGATGGGCGGCGCCTTCGCCGGCACCGAGGAGGCGCCGGGCGAAGTCATCCTCTACCAGGGTCGCACCTACAAGAGCTACCGCGGCATGGGCTCGATCGGCGCGATGCAGCAGGGCTCGGCCGACCGCTACTTTCAGGAAGGCGAGGCGAGCACGGCGGGAACGGTCGGCGGCGCCAAGCTCGTGCCCGAGGGCATCGAAGGGCAGGTGCCGTACAAGGGCTCGGTCGTCGGCATCGTCTTCCAGATGGCGGGCGGGCTGCGCGCCGCGATGCACTACTGCGGCTGCGCCAGCATCGCCGAGATGCATGAGAAGGCCGAGTTCGTCGAGATCACGTCGTCGGGCATTCGCGAGAGCCACGTCCACGACGTGCAGATCACGAAGGAAGCGCCGAACTACCGCGCCGAATGACGAGCACTTCCCCGACCCCTGCGCCCGCCGGCGACGCCGGCCGGCGCCAGGCGGCGATGCCGTTCATCATGATCACGGTGCTGATCGACATGGTGTCGATCGGCCTGATCGTCCCGGTCCTGCCGGCGCTCGTCGGCGGCTTCACGGCGTCGAAGGCCGAGCAGGCGTGGTGGTACGGCGCGGTCATGTTCGCGTTCAGCTTCGCCAACTTCGTCGCCTCGCCGGTGCTCGGCGCTCTGTCCGACAAGTACGGCCGCCGCCCGGTGCTGCTGGTCGGCTTCTGCGCGCTTTCGCTCAGCTTCTTCGTCACCGCGCTCGCGACCGCGCTCTGGATGCTGATCCTCGTTCGCCTCTTCAGCGGCGCGATGCAGTCGAACGCGTCGATCGCCAACGCCTACGTCGCCGACATCACGGCACCGCGGGAGCGCGCAAAGCGGTTCGGCATGCTCGGCGCGATGTTCGGCATCGGCTTCATCCTCGGCCCGGTGATGGGCGGCCTGCTCGGCGCGATCGATCTGCGCCTGCCGTTCTTCTTCGCCGGCTCGCTGGCGTTGCTCAACTTGCTCTACGGCTGGTTCGTGCTGCCCGAATCGCTGCCGGCCGAGCGCCGCCGGCCGTTCTCGTGGCGGGCGGCGCTGAATCCGATCGCCGCGCTCGCGGAGCTCGGCAAGCTCGGCGGCGTCGGCGTCCTCGTCGCCGTCGTCGCCTGCACGGCGCTGTCGCAGTTCGTCCTCTACACGAGCTGGGTGCTCTACACGACGTTCAAGTTCGGCTGGGGCCCGCAGCAGAACGGTTGGTCGCTCTTCACCGTCGGCTGCATGTCGGCGCTGGTCCAGGGTGTCCTCCTCGGCAGATTGCTGAAGCGCTTCTCGCCGCAGCGGCTCGCGCTCGTCGGCCTCGTGTCGTCGTCGCTCGCCTACCTCGCCTGGGGCGCCGCCACCGAGGGCTGGATGATCTACGCGGTGATCCTCTGCAACATCCTCGGCTTCACCGTCGCGGCGTCGCTGCAGAGCATCATCTCCGGCGCCGCCGACCAGACGACGCAGGGCCGCACGATGGGCGCGGTGAGCTCTCTGCAAAGCCTGATGGCGGTCGTCGCGCCGGTGCTCACGGCGCCGCTGCTCGGCGTCGTCTCGCACCTGCCGCACGGCGACTGGCGGATCGGCGCTCCGTTCTACTTCTGCGCCATCGTGCAGCTGGTCGCCCTTTCGCTCGCGTGGCGGCACTTCAGCGCCGCGCGTCGCAAGCGCGGCGCCGCCGCGTCGACTCCGCGCACCACCTGACATGCACGACAAGATCCTGATCCTCGACTTCGGCTCGCAGGTCACGCAGCTGATCGCCCGGCGCGTCCGCGAGGCGCACGTCTTCTGCGAGATCCATCCGAACGACGTCAGCGACGCGTTCGTCCGCGAGTTCCAGCCGTTGGGAGTCATCCTGTCCGGCAGCCACGCGTCGACCTACGAGGAGCACGAGCTGCGGGCGCC
>DASXIP010000646.1:0-6975 GCA_036497875.1 Caldimonas sp. | reverse complement strand
TCTTCATCGCTGCCAACCAGGTGCTGATCGACGTCGCCACGGCGCGCGATGTCTTGCCCGGCATGGCGGGCGGTCGACAGTTGATCGTCCACGCCGGACCGCCGATCGCCTGGCGATCGATGTGCGGGCCGATGCAAGGCGCGGTGCTGGGTGCGGCGATCCTCGAAGGCTGGGCGGGATCGGTCGACGCTGCCGAGCGTCTCGTCGCGGGCGGCGGCGTCGAGCTCGCACCGTGCCACGACCAGGGCGCGGTCGGTCCGATGGCGGGCATCATCAGTCCGAGCATGCCGGTCTTCGTCGTCGAGAACAAGGCGGCAGGCAATCGCGCGTACTGCAACTTCAACGAAGGGCTCGGCAAGGTGCTGCGCTTCGGCGCCAACGGGCCCGAGGTCATCGCCCGCCTGCGCATGCTGGCCGAGACGATCGCGCCGACGCTGCGCTCGGTGCTGGCGAAGAGCGGCCCGATCGAGCTGAAACCGCTGATGGCCCAGGCGATCAACATGGGCGACGAAGTCCACAACCGCAACGTCGCCGCGACGGCGCTCTTCATCAAGCGCATCGCGCCGGCGCTGTTCGATGCCGACGCGACGCACAAGGACGCCGCCGCGACGCTGGCCTTCATCGCCGGCAACGATCACTTCTTCCTCAACCTGTCGATGGCCGCGTGCAAGTCGATGTGCGACGCGGCGGCCGGGGTGGCGGGCAGCTCGATGGTGACCGCGATGGCGCGCAACGGCGTCAACTTCGGCGTCCGCCTGTCCGGGACCGGCAGCACCTGGTTCGAAGCACCGGCCAATCCGGTCGACGGCCTCTACTTCCCCGGCTACTCGATTGCCGATGCCGCGGCCGATCTCGGCGATTCGGCGATCACGGAGACCGCGGGTGTCGGCGGCTTTGCGATGGCCGCCGCACCGGCGATCGTCAAGTTCGTCGGCGGCACGCCGACCGATGCGATCCACCACAGCCTGCGCATGCGCGCGATCACGCTCGGCGTCAATCCGTCGTTCACGCTGCCGGCGCTCGACTTCGCGGCGGCTGCGGTCGGCATCGACGCGCGCAAGGTGGTCGACAACGGCGTCTTGCCGGTGATCAACAGCGGCATCGCGCACCGCCAGGCAGGTGTCGGCCAGATCGGCGCCGGCGTCACGACGGCGCCGATGGCGTGTTTCACGTCGGCTGTGAAGGCACTCGCGCGCAGCATCGGCGAGATGGGCAGGCAGCGATGACAAAGCCGCTCGCAGTCGTCGCCGTCGGCGGCAATGCGCTGATCCTGGACGACAAGCACATGGCGCTCGCCGACCAGTACGACGCGGTCTGCGAAACCGCGGCGCACGTCGCCACCATGATCGCTGCAGGCTGGAACGTCGTGTTGACGCACGGCAACGGCCCGCAGGTCGGCTTCATCCTGCGCCGCTCGGAGATCGCCGACGGGCAAGTGCCCACGGTCCCGGTCCAGTACGCCGTCGGCGACACGCAGGGCGCGATCGGCTTCATGTTCCAGAACGCGCTCGGCAACGCGCTGCTTCGCCGCGGCATTCGCGTTCCCGTCGTCACCCTGGTCACGCAGACGCTGGTCGATCGCCGCGATCCCGCGTTCGCCAAGCCCGACAAGCCGATCGGCTCGTTCATGACCGAAGAAGTCGCGCGCCGCCTTGCCACCCAGCTCGCCTGGACGGTGATGCAGGACGGCAATCGCGGCTGGCGGCGCGCGATCGCGTCGCCGCAGCCGGTGCGGGTGATCGAAGCGCCGATCATCGAACGCCTGGCCCGTGAAGGCGTGCTGATCGTCGCCTGCGGCGGCGGCGGCATCGCCGTCGAGGAGCTCAAGAACGGCGAGCTGCGCGGCGTCGAGGCCGTGATCGACAAGGACCGCGCATCGGCGTTGCTGGCGATCGAGATGTCGGCCGAGCTGCTGATGATTCCGACCGGCGTGCCGCGCGTGGCGATCCGGTTCGGCCAGCCCGACGAGCAGTGGCTCGATCGGATCAGCGTCGCGCAGGCCGAGGCGTACGCAGCCGAGGGGCACTTCGGCGCCGGCAGCATGGGCCCGAAGATCGAGGCCTTGCTCAACTTCGTCAAGCGCCGTCCCGGCGGGCGCGGCGTGATCACCAACGCCGAGAACATCGAGCGCGCGCTGCGCGGCGAAACCGGCACCTGGATCGAGGGCTAGGGCCGATGGAAACCACGCTGCTCGCCGTCAACGGAACGTTGATGCGCGGCCTCGAGCTCAACCCCAACCTGCTCACAGTCGGCGCGACGTTCGTTCGCGAGGACGAGACCGACGGCTGCTATCGGATCTGGTCGATCGGCGATCGTCATCCGGCGATGCTGCGCACCCCGGGCACCGGCACACGCGTCGCGCTCGAGCTCTGGGCCGTCCCTGTCGCGGGTCTGGCGCAGCTCTTGCAAGGCGAGCCACCGGGGCTGGCGATCGGCAAAGTGGTCCTGAGGGACGGCTCGATCGTGCTCGGCGTTCTCGGCGAGCCCTTCCTCTGCGAGGGGCAGCGCGAGATCACGGAGTTCGGCGGCTGGCGCGCGTACACGGCAGCGCAGAAGGATCGGTCTCACAACAAGGGAGGAACAACATGAATGCGGAAAGTTACCCGAGTCCACGTCTCTGGGTCCCCGGCGACTGGAACGGCTTCTTCGGCCTGTTCACCAACGTCCTGCTGAATGTGATCGTCCTGACCGGCCTCTGCCTGGGGGTCGTTCAGCTTCCCGCCGACACCGTGTTCGGTCGCATCCTGCCCGCGCTCGGCATCGCCCTGCCGCTCGGCAACCTCTTCTACGCCTACCTCGCCTGGCAACTCGCCAAGAAGGAAGGCCGCAGCGACGTGACGGCGATGCCGTACGGACCGAGCGTGCCGCACATGTTCATCGTCGTCTTCCTGGTCATGCTGCCGGTGTATCTGGAGACCAAGAACCCGCTCATCGCCTGGTACGGCGGGCTCGCGTGGTGCTTCATCATCGGCGTCATCGTCCTGCTCGGTGCCTTCATCGGGCCGCAGCTTCGCGCCCTGACGCCGCGCGCCGCGATGCTGGGGACGCTGGCCGGCATCTCGATCGCGTTCATCTCGCTGCGCCCGGCGTTCCAGATGTGGGAAACGCCGTGGATCGGCCTGGCGTGCTTCGCGATCGTGCTCATCGCCTGGACGGCGAACGTCCGGCTGCCAGGTGGCCTGCCAGGCGGACTCGTCGCCGTGATCGTGGGCTCGGCGATCGGCTGGATCGCCTCGTTCGCCGGCTGGAGCGACTACATGCAGCCCGCGGCGGTGAGCAAGTCGCTCGCGACCTTCGGGCTGCACCTGCCGGTGTTCTCGGGCGACGTCTGGACCGGCCTGGCGAAGGTGGCGCCGCTCCTGGCCACGGCGATCCCCCTGGGCATCTACAACTTCACCGAGGCGATGAACAACGTCGAGAGCGCCTCGGCCGCCGGCGACAACTACAACCTGCGCAAGATCCTGCTGGCCGACGGGCTCGGCGCCGTGGTGGGCTCGATGCTCGGCAGTCCGTTCCCACCCGCTGTCTACATCGGTCACCCCGGCTGGAAGGCCGTCGGCGGCCGCATCGGCTACTCGCTCGCCACCGGCATCGCGATCGCGCTCGTCTGCTTCCTCGGTCTCACCGCGCTGCTGCTGGCGCTGATTCCGCTGGTGGCGATCCTGCCGATCCTGCTCTACATCGGCCTGGTTATCGGCGCGCAGGCGTTCCAGGCTTCGCCGGCGAAGCACGCGCCGGCGATCGTGCTGGCGCTGATTCCCAACATCGCCGAGTGGGCCAAGACGCAGATCGACGGCGCGCTCGGTGCCGCCGGCACCTCCGTGACCGCCATCGGACTCGGCAAGCTTGCCGGATTCGGAGTCCTCTACAAGGGCCTGGAGTCGGTCGGCGGCGGTTCGGTGCTGGCGGGCATGGTGCTCGGCGCGATCGCGGTCTGCGTCATCGACAACAAGATGCGCGACGCCGTCGTCTGGGCGTTCGCGGGCGCCGTGCTCTCGTACGTCGGACTGATCCACGGCGCCCAGCTCGGCTGGGGCGTCTCGCCGCTGGTCTCGCTCGGCTATCTGATGTTCGCGGTCACCTGTGCCATCCTCATGCGCGGCCAACCTGCGGTGATGCGCGAGCAACCCGCCGCTGCAGCAGAGGCTTGATCCGGATGGCCTGCCCCGCCGGTGCGTGAGCGCCGGCGGGGGTTAGGCGCGCAGCGCTGCGAGAGCCCGCTCGGAATCGGAGACCCAGCCGAAGAGCGCTCCCTGTGCCTTGACCATCTCGAGAGCGACGCGCTGGAACTCCGGGAAGTACGAGCCGACGCAATCGGCGAGGGCGACGCACTCGTAGCCGCGATCGTTGGCCTCGCGCAGCGTCGTGGTGACGCACACCTCGGTCGTCACGCCGCACACGATCAGGGACTTGATGCCCCGGTTGTGGAGGATGAGGTCGAGGTCGGTGGCGCAGAACGCACCTTTGCCGGGCTTGTCGACCACGACCTCTCCGGCCCGCGGAGCGAGCTGCGGCACGATCTCGTGGCCGCGTTCGCCGCGCACCAGGAGGCGCCCCATCGGGCCCTGGTCGCCGATGCGCGTGGCGCCGCGGCCGCGAATGATCTTGGTCGGCGGGCAGTCGGCGAGATCGGGGCTATGCCCCTCGCGCGTGTGGATCACCATCATCCCCGTGGCACGTGCGACGTCGAGCATCCGCCTGCACGGCGCGATGACCGCCTGCAAGGGCGTGACGTCGTTGCCGAGTGCTTCGCCGAAGCCTCCCGGCTCGACGAAGTCGCGCTGCATGTCGATGATGACGAGCGCCGTCGACTGTGGATCGAACTCGAATTCGTACGGTTCAGCGCGCATCGATCTCTGAGCCATTGTCCCTCCCGTCGGCGTCGGCCAACATGGTAACGCGACGAAATCGCGCAGCCTCACGCGTCTGGGATCCGCTCAACGTCCTCGAGCCAGACCGTCGCCTCCGAATCGCTCGGCGCTCGCCAGTCGCCGCGCGGTGAGAGCGATCCGCCCGAGCCGACCTTGGGCGCGTTGGGAACGCACGAGCGCTTGAATTGGCTCGTCTTGAAGAAGCGCCAGCAGAAGGTGCGCAGGTGCTTCTTGATCTCCGCCAGCGAGTAGGCGTTTCGCTGCACGTCCGGCGCGTCCGGCCAGGCGCCCTGGCTCGCGTCGTGCCACGCCGTCCAGGCGAGAAACGCGACCTTGGTCGGCGCGAAGCCGTAGCGCAGGACCTGGTAGAGGTGGAAGTCCTGCAGCTCGTAGGGGCCGACGCTCGCCTCGCTGCTTTGCTGCGGCGCGCCTGCGGCGTCGCCGGGAACGAGCTCGGGGCTGATCGGCGTCGCGAGGATCTCGTCGAGCACCCGGTCGTCGCCGCGCTCGACCGAGCCGCTCGCCGCGACCCAGCGCACGAGATGCTTGATCAGCGTCTTCGGCACGCTCGCGTTGACGTTGTAGTGCGACATGTGGTCGCCGACGCCGTACGTGCTCCAGCCGAGCGCGAGCTCGGAGAGGTCACCGGTGCCGACGACGAAGCCGCCGTGGAAATTGGCGAGCCTAAACAGGTGGCTCGTGCGCTCGCCCGCCTGCACGTTCTCGAACGCGATGTCGTAGACCTTCTCGCCGCGCGCGAATGGATGGCCGATGTCCTTCAGCATTTGCAGGCAGCTCGGCCGGATGTCGATCTCCTGTGCTGTGCAGCGCACGGACGCCATCAGGCGCCGGGCCTGCGCGAGCGTTCGCGTCGTCGTCGCGAAGCCGGGCATCGTGTAGGCGAGGATGTCGCTGCGCGGCAGCCCGGCGCGGTCCATTGCCGCGGCGCAGACGAGGAGGGCGTGCGTCGAGTCGAGGCCGCCCGAGACGCCGATCACGAGCTTCTTGCCGCCGACGGCGGAGAGCCGCTGCAGGAGCGCATTGACCTGGATGTTGTAGACCTCCATGCAGCGCTCGTCGAGGCGGGCGATGTCGGCCGGCACGTAGGGAAAGCGTTCGACCTCGCGTTGCAACTCGAGCGGAAACCGCGTCGGCACCGCCAGCGAGAAGGGCACGTGGCGAAACGCACGCGCGCGGTCCGCGTGCTTCTCGACCGAACCGCCGAACGAGTTCAGGCGCATGCGCTCGCGCGAGAGACGCTCGAGATCGACGTCGGCACTGATGAAGTGCGAGTCGGTGACGAAGCGCTCCGACTCGGCGAGTAGCTCGCCGCTTTCGTAGATCAGCGCCTCGCCGTCCCAACCGAGATCGGTGGTCGACTCGCCGAGCCCGGCCGACGAGTAGAGGTACGCCGCAAGGCAGCGCGACGACTGCACGCTGACGAGCCGGTGTCGGTAGTCCGACTTGCCGATCGTGATGTTGGACGCCGAGAGGTTGACGAGCACCGTCGCGCCGGCGAGTGCGGCGTAGCTCGACGGCGGGATCGGCACCCAGACATCCTCGCAGATCTCGCACGCGATCTTCAGCAGCGGCAGCTCGTCGCTCTCGAAGATCAGGTCGGTGCCGAACGGGACGTCGCCGCCGAGCAGGCGGACCGTCGTCGCCAGCGCCGTGCCTGCGGCCTGGAACTGGCGCGCTTCGTAGAACTCACCGTAGTTCGGCAGGTAGGTCTTCGGCACGACGCCGAGGACACGGCCGCCGCCGACCACCGCCGCGCAGTTGAAGAGCCGGTGGTCGACGCGCAGCGGCACGCCGACGATGGCGATCGCAGCGACCTCGCGCGTTGCCTCGGCGATGCTGCCGAGCGCCGCCTCGCAGGCGTCGAGCAGGGCCCGCTGGTGGAACAGGTCGTCGCAGGTGTAGGCCGAAATGCCGAGTTCGGGGAAGGCGACCAGCACCGCGCCTTGCGCGGCGGCCCGGCGCAGCAGTGCAACCGACTCGGCAGCGTTGAACGCGGGGTCGGCCACGCGCATTCGCGGCACCGCGACCGCGACGCGCGCGAAGCCGTGAGCGTAGGGGTTGAAGAAATCGAGCGCCGGCGCCT
>DASXIP010000645.1:0-3602 GCA_036497875.1 Caldimonas sp. | reverse complement strand
GCGCGCGGCGGCGCCGGCGCTGCCGGGCGCAACAGCTTCCTGCTCGAATCGGTCGTCGGCGGCGAGCGCTTCGGCCGCTATTCGTTCATCGGCCTGCCGGCCAGGACGCTGCTGCGCTCGACCGGCTTTCGCACCGAGGTCGTCACCGACGGCCGCGTCGTCGAGACGAACGACGGCAACCCGATCGACTTCATCGCCGCCTACCAGCAGCGCTTTCGCGTCGCGCTGCGGCCCGGGCTGCCGCGCTTTTGCGGCGGCCTCGCCGGCTACTTCGGCTACGACGCGATCCGCTACATCGAGCCGCGCCTGGCCGCGTCGGCCCGGGCGCGGCCGCTCGCCGACCCGATCGGAACGCCCGACGTGCTGCTCGTCCAGTGCGAGGAAGTGGCGGTGATCGACAACCTGTCGGGGCGGCTCTATCTCATCGTCTACGCCGACCCCGGCGTGCCGGAAGCGTTCGCCGCGGCGCGCCGGCGCTTGCTCGCCCTGACCGACCGCTTGCGCGCGAGCGTCACTGCGCCCGCGGTCGAGCGCAGCGCAGCCGAGCCGGTGCGGCGCGAGTTCGCGAAGGCGGATTTCCTCGCCGCGGTCGCGAAGGCGAAGGAGTACATCGCCGCCGGCGACCTGATGCAGGTCCAGATCGGCCAGCGCATGACGAAGCGCTACACCGGCTCGCCGCTCAGCCTGTACCGGGCGCTGCGCTCGCTGAATCCGTCGCCGTACATGTACTTCTACGACCTCGGCGAGTTCCAGATCGTCGGCGCGTCGCCCGAGATCCTGGTCCGGCGCGAGCACGCCGCTGAAGGCGACAAGGTGACGATCCGCCCGCTCGCCGGAACGCGGCCGCGCGGCGCGACGCCCGAGCACGACCGCGCCCTTGAGGCCGAGCTGCGCGGCGATCCGAAGGAGCGCGCCGAGCACCTGATGCTGATCGACCTGGCGCGCAACGACATCGGCCGGATCGCCAGGACCGGCACCGTCGCCGTCACCGAGGCGTTCGCGATCGAGCGCTACTCGCATGTGATGCACATCGTGAGCAACGTCGAAGGCGTGCTCAAGGACGGCATGACGAACCTCGACGTCCTGCGGGCGACCTTCCCCGCCGGCACGCTGACCGGCGCGCCGAAGATCCGCGCGATGGAGCTGATCGACGAGCTCGAGCCCGTCAAGCGCGGCGTCTACGGCGGCGCCTGCGGCTACCTCAGCTACGCTGGTGACATGGACGTCGCGATCGCGATCCGCACCGGCATCGTCAAGGACGGCGAGTTGCACGTGCAGGCATCGGCGGGCATCGTCGCCGACTCTGTTCCCGAGCTCGAGTGGAACGAGACCGAAGCGAAGGCGCGCGCGCTGTTGCGCGCGGCCGAGCTCGTCGAGGAGGGTTTCTGACATGCTCCTCATGATCGACAACTACGACAGCTTCACGTTCAATCTCGTCCAGTACTTCGGCGAGTTGGGAGAAGACGTCCAGGTATTCCGCAACGACGAGATCGACGTCGCCGGGATCGGCGCCCGGCGCCCCGACGCGCTCGTCCTCTCGCCGGGGCCGTGTACGCCGGCCGAGGCGGGCGTCTGCGTCGACGCGATCCGCGCCTTCGTCGGCAAGCTGCCGATCCTCGGCGTCTGCCTCGGTCACCAGGCGATCGGCGCGGCGCTCGGCGGCAAGGTCGTACGCGCCGGCAGGCTCATGCACGGCAAGGCCGACGTCGTCCATCACGACGGGCGCGGCGTCTATGCGTCGCTGCCGGAGCGCTTCTCGGTGATCCGCTACCACTCGCTTGCGATCGACAGCGAGAGCCTGCCGCGTGAGCTCGAGGTGTCGTCGACGGCGAGCGATGGCGAGATCATGGGCGTTCGTCACCGCGCGCTCGCGGCGACGAAGACGCCGCTCGAAGGCGTCCAGTTCCACCCCGAGTCGATCCTCACCGAGCACGGTCACGCGATGCTGAAGAACTTTCTCGAGGCAGCGCGTTGAACGCGGCCGCGATCGTCGATCTGCGCAGCGACACGGTGACGCGGCCGACGGCGGCGATGCGCGCCGCGATGGCCGCCGCCGAAGTCGGCGACGACGTCTTCGGCGACGACCCGAGCGTCAATGCGCTGCAGGAGAAGATCGCGGCGATGCTCGGCAAGGAAGCGGCGCTCTTCGTCGCCAGCGGCACGCAGGGCAACCTGGTCGCGATCATGAGCCACTGCGGCCGCGGCGACGAATACATCGTCGGCCAGATGGCGCACACGTATCGATGGGAAGGCGGCGGCGCGGCCGTGCTCGGCAGCGTCCAGCCGCAGCCGCTCGAGCATGCCGCTGACGGCTCGCTGCCGATCGCTGCGATCGAGGCGGCGATCAAGCCCGACGATGCCCATTACGCGAAGAGCCGCCTGCTCTGCCTCGAGAACACGACCGGCGGCAAGGCGTTGCCGCTCGCGTACCTCGGCGAAGCGTGCGCGCTCGCGAAACGGCGCGGCCTCTCGACTCACCTCGACGGCGCGCGCCTCTTCAACGCGGCGGTCGTGCACGGCGGCGACCCGCGCGCGACCGCGCGCGCGATCGCGGCGCCGTTCGATAGCGTCTCGGTGTGCTTCTCGAAAGGTCTCGGCGCGCCAGTCGGATCGGCGCTCGTCGGCTCGCGCGACTTCGTCGCGCGCGCCCTGCGCTGGCGCAAGATGGTCGGCGGCGGCATGCGCCAGGCGGGCATCGTCGCCGCCGCGGCGCTGCACGCGCTCGACCACCACATCGACCGCCTCGCCGACGACCACGCCCTCGCGACACGGCTCGCCGACGGTCTCGCCGCGCTGCCGGGGCTGACGGTCGAGCGGCCGCAGAGCAACATCGTCTTCGCCGACCTGACCGGCGAGCGCGCGCCGGGCCTCCTGCCCCACCTGAAGTCGCGCGGCGTGCTGGCGACGGGCTTGTACCGGCTGCGCTTCGTCACCCACCTCGACGTCGACCGCGCCGGCGTCGACCGCGCCATCGCCGCGATGGCCGACTACCTCAACGACTGAGGCTCAATGTTGCGCCGGCGGCGTGCCCGGCGCCTGCTTCGCGGCGTGCCGCGCACTGGCGTAGGCGGCGATGTCGGCCATCGTGACCGAGCCGGTCTTCTGCTTGTCGATCTCATCGAAATGCTTGTAGACGAACGGCATTCCCGCCTGCGCTTCCTCGCGCGTGAGGCGGCCGTCGTGGTTGGTGTCGGCGGTGGCGAAGCGCTCCTGCATCTTGGCGGCCCGGCCGGCGTGTCCGCCACCGCCGGCGTCCTGCGCCGTCGCCGCGGCGGCGAGCGATGCGAGGGCGAGGGCGAGCAGGCCTTGGCCGGCGATGCGTGCGAAAGCGGATGTCATGTCGGGTCTCCAGGAGGCAATAAGGTCGCCGAACGATGCGCCGGTGGTGTGAAGCCGTGATTGCTGGATGCTGCCCTTGCGTGAACGATGGCGCGATGGCGGCGAATCGATGACTCTGCGGTGGGCATGGCCTGGTCGACCGGGCGATGTGGCCCGGCGCGATCCGCAGGTATCTCAAGGCGTGGCGGGGAGGTCGGTGTCGAGGATCAAGCTCAGGTCTTCGCGCGTTTCCTTCAACTGGACCAGCGTCGCCTGATGCGCCG
>DASXIP010000644.1:0-2294 GCA_036497875.1 Caldimonas sp. | reverse complement strand
CGCCGCCTCGAATCGGCGGTGCGTGAATCGGATTCGGTCAGCCGCCACGGCGGCGACGAGTTCGTCGTCCTGCTCGCCGAGATGGTCAAGGCGAGCGACGCCGCCGCGGTGGCGCAGAAGATCATCGAGGCGCTTTCGGCGCCGGGGTTGGTCGGCCCGCACCGGCTGCGGCTGTCGGCGAGCCTCGGCATCAGCGTCTACCCGGAAGACAGCGACGATCCGACGACGCTGATCGACTGCGCCGACGCGGCGATGTACCGCGCCAAGAATGCCGGCCCCGGCGGCTACGCGTTTTGCAGCGAAATCGCCGAAGGCACGCACCGCGAACGGCGCTCGCCGGCGGACGCCGTTGCCACCGCCGGGCACACCGCCAGGCGACCCGACACCGCGCTGGCCGAGCACGAGGCACGCCTGCGCGAGCTTCTCGACGCGAACAAGCACCTCGTCAGTGCGGCGCAGACTGCGCAGAAGCTGCGGGCCAACGCCGAGGAGGCGCACCAGCGGCAGATCAACTTCGTCGCGATGGCGGCGCATGCCCTGCGCAACCCGTTGTCGGCGATCCGGATGGCCACGAGAACACTTCAGCATCCGCGAATGGACAACGCACTGCGCGCCGCGCAGCACGACGTCATCCAGCGCCAGAGCGCACACATGGCGCGCCTGCTCGAAGACCTGCTCGACGGCTCGCGCGTCGGCACCGGCGAGTTCCGCCTGCAGTGCAGCCAGCTCGAGCTCGCCGGCATCCTCGGCGAGGCCGTCGACGCCTGCCGGCACGCGATCGACAGGAAGCAGCAACGGCTGCGCAGCGAGCTCGCCGCCGGTCCGGCGACGGTCCTTGGCGACCCACAGCGGCTGACGCAGGTCTTCAGCAACCTGCTCAACAACGCGTCGCGGCGATCGCGGCACGGCGCCGACATCCTGCTCGCGATGACGGTCGGCGCCGACCAGGTCGTCGTCACCGTCGCCGACCACGGCGTCGGCATCGCGCCGGAAGCGCTGCCGCACATCTTCGACCTGTTCGCGGTCGACACCAACGTCCCGTACGACGAGTCGGGGCTCGGCATCGGCCTTGCGGTCGTGCAGGAACTCGTCCGGGCGCACGGCGGCACGGTCGCGGCGACGAGCGCCGGCAAGGACCTCGGCAGCGAGTTCATCGTCCGCCTACCGCTCGCCGGCGCGGCGGCATTGCCGCGCTAGCGCACGATCGCGTCGGCCTTGCCGCGCCAGAACCCGGGCTCGGGGATCTCGCCGAATCCGGCCCGAACGTTGTCCTCCATGTGCTCACGGCGGCGCGTGCCCGGGATCGCACACGTCACCGCCGGATGCGAGAGGACGAACTTCAACAGCACCTGCGCCCAGCTCGTGCAGCCGATCTCGGCGGCCCAGGGCGGCAGCGGCTTGACCAGTAGGCCGCGCAGCAGCCCGCCGCCGCCGAACGGCAGGTTGACGATGACCGCGACGCCGCGCTCGGCGGCGAGCGGCAGCACGCGCCGCTCAGCCTCGCGGTCGTCGAGCGCGTAGTTGATCTGCAGGAAGTCGAGCCGCTCCGCGCGCAGCACCGATTCGACCTCAGGGTATGCGGACGAGGTGTAGTGGCTGATGCCGAGATAGCGGATCTTGCCGGCTTCCTTCCACTGGCGAAGCGTCGCCACATGGGTGCGCCAGTCGACGAGGTTGTGGATCTGCATCAGGTCGAGGCGGTCGGTGCGCAGGAGGCGCATCGACTCTTCCATCTGACGGATGCCGTCGCTTTGGCCGCGCGTCCAGACCTTGGTCGCGAGGAACGCCTCGGCGCGGCGGCCGCTGGCGGCGAGCAGCTCGCCGACGGTCTCCTCCGCGCGGCCGTACATCGGCGAGCTGTCGAGGACCTTGCCGCCGGCGTCGAGCAGCGCATCGACGACGCCGGGCAGCGCTGCGTAGGCCGGCGTCTCCGGTACCTGGTCGAAGCCGAGATAGGTGCCGCAGCCGATCACCGGCAGCGGCTCGCGGGTTGACGGGATCGGTCGGGTGTTCATCTTCGTCCTTGCAACTGCGGCAGCTGCGAATGGGCGCGGCGCGATCGCCGCGAGCGAAGCTGCGAAGGTGCCACGGATGAGCCGGGCGCGGGTCGGCAACTGCACCTCGGCTACGACAGCTCGACCAGCATCGGCTGATGGTCGCTCGCTTGCGTGGCGCCGTCGACGGCAACGTCGCGGACGCGCTCGCGCAGATCGCCGGTCGTGAAGATGAAGTCGCACGCGAACGGCTCGGGCCACTGCTCGCGATCGTGGACGCCGAGCGTCGGCGGCTGCGCG
>DASXIP010000643.1:0-1528 GCA_036497875.1 Caldimonas sp. | reverse complement strand
ATCGTCAACCGCGTCTACCACCTCGACCGCGGCTTCGAGCGCCTGGAAGAAAAGCTCGGCGCTTGCGGCGCTGATATCGCACGGATCGCGGGCTAGCGATGGACGATCGCGTGCAGACGCTTAAGTTGGTCGCGCTTGACCGGGAGGGCCTCGAGGTCATTTCCGCCCATGTGCAGAACACTTGCGTCAAGCGATCCGACATGGCCTGGCTGCCGAGGCAGCGCCGGTTCGTCATCGCCGGTATGCGCTACGACTGGGTCGGGGCGAAGACCGGTCCGGCGGAGCGCGTCGCCAGCGTCCTCAGGTTCGACCGCGTCATCAGGGTCTCGCACCTTGGCCTCAAGCCCGTGGACCTTGAGGCGACCCTCAATCTGCTCGCGGTCACGTTCGAGAAGACCGATCCGCCGGCCGGCATGATCATCCTCGCCTTCGCCGACGGCGCGCTGGTGCGCCTCGAGGTCGAATGCGTCGAGGTCGAGCTGCGCGACATGGGACTGCGCCAGCCCGCAACGGCCTGCCCCGGCCATGCGCTGACCGACACGCCGGCGGTCTGAATCAGGCCCCGCGTTGGAGAGTTCCTTTTAGCCATGGCCGTGGCGCTCGATATGCAGTCGGCGGATTTTGAGCAGCGTTTTGCCGTGCTGCTCGCCGCCAAGCGCGAGTCGTCGGCCGAGGTCGACGCCGTGGTCGCTGCAATCATCGCCGACGTGCGCGGGCGCGGCGACGAGGCGCTCGCTGACTATTCCCTCCGCTTCGACCGCGTCGACCTCGCGAGGCTCGGGCTCAGAATCAGCGCCGCCGAGGTCGAGGCGGCGACCGCTGCCTGCAAGAAAACCGCGCTCGATGCGCTCGAGCTTGCGCACGACCGGGTGACCGACTTTCACCGCCGCCAGAAGCCCGCCGACCTTCGCTTCACCGACCCGCTCGGAGTTGAGCTCGGCTGGCGCTGGCGGCCGATCGACGCAGTCGGCCTCTATGTTCCCGGAGGGGCGGCGAGTTATCCGTCCTCGGTCGTCATGAACGCCGTGCCGGCGAAAGTCGCCGGCTGCCGCCGGCTGGCCATGGTCGTGCCGACGCCGGACGGTCACATCAATCCTTTGGTGCTCGCCGCGGCGCGCATCGCCGGCGTCGACGAGATTTATCGCGTCGGCGGCGCGCAGGCGATCGCCGCGCTCGCCTATGGCACGCAGACGATCGCGCCCGTCGACAAGATCGTCGGCCCCGGCAACGCCTATGTCGCGGCGGCCAAGCGGCGGGTGTTCGGCGTCGTCGGCATCGACATGATCGCCGGGCCGTCGGAAGTCGTCATCCTCGCCGATCGCGGCGCCGATCCGCGCTTTGTCGCCGCCGACCTCATGGCGCAGGCCGAGCATGACGAAGCCGCGCAGTCGATCCTCATCACCGACGATGCGAGCCTCGCGCGCGCGGTTCGATCCGAAGTCGACCGCCAGCTCGCCGATCTGCCGCGAGCCGAGATCGCCCGCGCCAGCTGGCGCGAGAACGGCGCAGTCATCCTAAGCCCATCGCT
>DASXIP010000642.1:0-3395 GCA_036497875.1 Caldimonas sp. | reverse complement strand
GGCGACACGTCGGTGCCGAGCACGCTCGCCTGGATCGTCGACGCGAACACGGCTTCGCCGAGCGACGCGGTCTGGATGCCGCCGAGCTGGCTGTCGCCCTCGACGCCTTCGAACTCCATCGCCAGCACCGAGACGTTGTCGCACTTCGGGCCGCCATTGCGCAGCGCCTGCTCGACCAGCTCGGGCACCGAGTCCGACAGTGGCAGCGACGACAACTGCTCGGTGATCTCGCTGTCGTTCACGGTGCCCCACAAGCCGTCGGAGCAGAGCAGCAGCCGGTCGCCGGCCTGCATCAGCAGCGGCCCGACGGTGTCGACCACGGGCTTGCCAGGACTGCCAAGGCAGGTGAAAAGCACGTTGCGGTTGAAGCGGTCGCCCATCGGCACGACCTGGCTCATCGTCTGCTGCAGCTCGGAATACGAATGGTCGCGCGTTCGCGCGATGAGCTTGTCGCCGCGCACCATGTAGAGCCGCGAATCGCCGCAGTGCGCCCAGTAGGCGGCGTTGCCCTGCAGCAGGCAGGCGACGATCGTCGTCCGCGGCGTGTCGATCAGCGCCTTTTGGGTCGCGTAGCGCAGCAGCTGGTGATGGCCGGAAACGATCGCCTCGTGCAGGAACCGAAGCGGGTCGGCGAGCGTCGGCTTGCAATCGCGCTGGAACATCGCCGCCAGCGTCTGCAGCGCCAGCTGCGACGCGACCTCGCCTTCCGGATGGCCGCCCATGCCGTCGGCGAGCGCGAAGAGCCCGGCGTCGCGCGTGTAGCAATAGCCCATGCGGTCTTCGTTCTTTTCGCGGCCGCCCTTGCGGCTGACCTGGTAGACGGAGAAGCGCATGGAGTCCGGCTCAGGCCTTGGCGCTGGCCGTGAGGTTCTCGAGCTGCAGCTTCAGCCGCTCGCTGAAGCTGAGCTTGGTGTATTGCCGCTCGGTCTC
Organism: Caldimonas sp.; assembly: GCA_036497875.1. Lineage (GTDB taxonomy): Bacteria > Pseudomonadota > Gammaproteobacteria > Burkholderiales > Burkholderiaceae_C > Schlegelella_A. The sequence continues at coordinate 2,465 of DASXIP010000642.1, read as the reverse complement.
GCGCGAGAGCTCCTTCTGCAGCGCGAAGACGCTCTGCGGCCGCGACAGCGGATCGAGCGACATGCACCACTCGGTGACCTCGATCAGGTTGTCGCTGTAGACGTTGCGCAGGCGCGAGAGCGAGAGCGCGAGGCGGTCCTTCTCGATCCGCTGCGGCGCGTCGTTCGGCGGATAGCCCTGCATGCACGCGTAGATGCAGGCGCCGATCGCGTAGATGTCGGTCCAGGGGCCGAGCGTGCCGTCGCGCCGGTACATCTCGGGGGCGGCAAAGCCGGGCGTGTACATCGGCCGAATGAAGTTGCCTTCCTTGCTCAGCACCTCGCGCGCGGCGCCGAAGTCAAGCAGGACCGCCTTGTTCTCGTTGGTGATGAAGATGTTGGCCGGCTTGATGTCCAGGTGCAGCATCTTGTGCTGGTGGACGATGCGCAGGCCGCGCAATATCTCGTCGAACAGGGACCGGATCGTCGATTCCCGAAATACCTTGTCACGTTTGAGATCGCGCGCCGTGACGATGAAATCCTGCAGGGTATCGCCCTGCAGGTAATTCATCACCATGTAGACGGTTTCGTTCTCGCGGAAGAAATTGAGAACCGAGACGACGCTCGTGTGCGATATCTGCGCGAGCGATCGGCCTTCTTCGAAAAAACTCTTCAGGCCGAGCCGGTAGAGCGGCTGCTTCTCGGGCTTGACACGAGGCGTCAGCTCGCCCGGCGAACGCTCCGCGAGGGACGAGGGAAGATACTCCTTCAGCGCGACGAGCTTGCGCTCGCCGTCCTCGCACAGATAGACCACGCCGAAGCCGCCGGCCGCCAGTTTCTTGATGACCTGGTAGCCGCCCACGACCGTGCCGGATGGCAATGGCGCGGGTTTTGGCTTTGACATAATCGAGGAGAAACGGGAGCAAAAGCGCGTGGCAGTTTACAGCATGACCGGCTACGCAAATGCCTCGGCGAGCGCTTCTGCCGCACCTGCGGCAGCATTGCACGAAGCATCCGGGAAGCGCTCGGAGCGGAGTCGCTCAGAGGCCCCTGTCGGGATCGAAATCCGCTCCGTCAACGGCCGCTTTCTCGACATCGCGATGCGTCTTCCCGACGAACTGCGCGGCCTCGAGCCGGCCTTGCGCATGCTCCTCACGAAGCGCCTCAAGCGCGGCAAGATCGAGCTGCGGCTGAACGGCGCGGCCGCCGCCGAGAGCACGCTGCCTGAGCCCACGCCCGAGCAGCTCGCCCACCTGGCCCGTGTCGACGAGGGCATTCGCGAGCACCTGCCGCACGCGCGGGCCCTGTCGGTGCACGAGGCGCTGCAGTGGTGTCGCGGCTCGGCCCAGGCGCAGCCCGAGCACGCGGTGCTGGAAGCCGCCGAGCGCTGCGTCGAGCTGCTCGTCGAAGCACGCGCGCGCGAGGGCGAGCGACTCGCCGCCGTTCTTGCCGAGCGAGTCAACCATCTGCGTTCGCTCGCCGATGCCGCCGAGCCGCTCGTGCCAAGCGCCGTCGCCCGCATGCAGCAGCGATTCCTCGAGCGCTGGCAGGAAGCGCTCGCCAAGGCGGGCGGCGGGCAATCCGTCACGCGCGAGGCGATCGAGGAGCGCGCGCTCAACGAAGCCGCCGCCGTCGCGATCCGAGTCGATGTCGCCGAGGAGCTCGCGCGACTGCGTTCACATCTCGACGAGATCGCGCGCCTGCTGGCGAACGGCGGTGAGATCGGCAAGCGGCTCGAGTTCATCATCCAAGAGTTGCTGCGCGAGGCGAACACGCTCGGCTCGAAGTCGTCGTCAATCGAGATGACGACGATCTCGGTCGACATGAAAGTCGCGATCGAGCAACTGCGCGAGCAGGTCCAGAACGTCGAGTAAGTCGAACGGGAAAACCCGGTCCCGCGCGGTCAAGTAGATCGGTACAGTAAACCGATACACAAGGGCCGCGCCGCGGCGCCACCGGGAGGCTCCATGAGCGCAGCGGCGCTGCTGGCGCGGGTGTTCCAGGCGGTCGAGTCGCTGCTCGCGGCGCTCCTGCTGGCGATGGTGCTGACGGTGTTCGGCAACGTCGTCCTGCGCTCCTTCAACTCGGGGAGTGTTGTCTCCGAGGAGCTCTCCCGCTTCTGCTTCGTCTGGCTGACCTTCATCGGCGAACCCATTCGCCAACATCGAGAACTCGAAGTTCTACGAAGTGCAGAAGTACCTGACGCTGACCCGGCACACCTACAGCCAGCTGGTCGTGCTGCTCTCGAAGAAGGCCTGGGACGTCCTGTCGCCTGCCGAGCAAGCCGCGCTCAACGAGTGCGCGGCGCGCTGCCGCGACGAAGGGCGGCGCGTCAACCGCGAGCAGGCAGTGTCGAGCGCCGCCAACCTGCAGGCCAGGGGGATGGTCGTCAACGAGATCAGTCCTGCCGAGATGCAGCGCATCCGCGAGCGGACCAAGCCGGTCTACGAGCAGCACGGCAAGGTGATCGGCGACGAAGCACTGAAC
>DASXIP010000641.1:0-4746 GCA_036497875.1 Caldimonas sp. | reverse complement strand
GTCTTCGGGGGCAGTTTGTTCGACGCTCCCGACACGCTGGAGCGTTTCCTGAATCGGCTTGGCGTCGGCACGAACTTCGCCGACCACGGCATCGCCGAGTCGGAGGCCGCACGAATCATTGCCGCTGCCGCCGACGGCGTTCGCGGCCGCAATTTCATCGGCTCGACCGTATCTCTGCTTGCGCCTGAGGCGAGATGCTGACATCGGTCGGGAGTCTTGTTCGAGCTTGCCGAACCGATCGGTCAGCCGGTTCGCGACCGCGCGAAAGTCGCGTTCGACGCGGTCTTGCGCTTCCGCAAGACCGCGCAATCGACGCCAGCCGACACTGTGCGAATCATGTCGCGGTCGCGCGTCCGCGTCGCTCGTTAGTCCACGACTAGGCGTCCGCCACCCTGTCATGCAAAAGAGCGAAGCAGTCGTCACCCTCGGCGAGCACCGGTTGATGCTGCCTGCGTGGGTCAAGGCTGCGCTGGCGGCCAACGACCGGCTGAAGCTCTACCTGACGATCGTGCAGGCCGCTGACGCCCACGCTGCCGATCCTCGTCGCGAGGTCGCCGATTTCGGCCCGGAGATCGCTGCCGCCGGGCTGGAAGCGGCGTGGTTGGGCGAGCTTGTGGCGGGAACTCGGCGCGTCGACGAAGAACTCCTGATCCCCGGCCTGCGCCGGCTCGTCGCCGCATTGGCCGACGACCTCGGCACGATGGCGCGCCCGGTGCTCGCGACGGCGCCTGCCGACGACCCGCTGCACGCGGCGGTGCAGTCACGCATCGCCTGGCTGCGCTCACTGCCCGCCGACCGCCTCGACGCCGCGCACCTCGAGGAGCTCACGCACGGCCGCCGCGACCGCGGCGAAAGCCTGCACCTCCTTGTGATGGACCTGCACAAGCGGATCAACCAGCTCGCCGGCCAGCTCGCCAGCGAGGTGATCGACGGTGCGAACGTGTGGGAGTTGCAGGCCAGGGACCGCAGCCGCGTCGCCGCGTTCATGCGCGGGCTGCACCGCACCGCCCCTTTGAAATTCGACCATCCCGGGCTCGACACCGCGGCGACGCGCGACGGCGAGCGGCTGCTGATCCAGAACGACATCGGCACCAACGACGCGCATGTGCTCGTCGTCCAGGTCGAGAAACGAACAATCACGCTGACGTACTCCGATCTGCACCGCATCCGGCTCGAGTTCTTCATGACGATGCTCGAGCCCCTCGGCGCGAAGTGCTCGAGCCCCGAGACGCGCGCGACCGCTGCGCTGAACCAGGGCCAGTCGTACTCGGTGAGCACGGCACGCTTCGACTGCGTGGACGACGCCGCCGTCGACGCGGCGCTGGAAGGGATCGGCTCGCGGATCGTCTTCCTGATCGACTGGAACCGCGCCCGCAAGCGCCTGCAGGCGTTCGTCGCCAAGGGCGAGGCGATCGCCATCCTCGCCGAGGCGGCACGCAGCGAGATCGGGCACCGCGCGTGGCTCCAGGTCGGTGGCGAGCAGCTGGTCTACTCCGCGATGCAGGCCGCGGGCGACGGTGCGTTTCGCATCGGCGACCGGCTCGACGAGGTCATCGGCGGCGCCGACGCCCATGCCTTCCTGCTTGCCGTGCTGCGGCTCGCGTGCGACGGGCTGCGACGCGGCCAGCCCGCAGCGCTCGTCGCCGACGAGACGCGCATGCTGCTCGCGCAGCACGTGCGCCAGCGCAGCAGCGAGTTCGATCTGCTCGCCGAGCACGCCTCGTACTGCCATGCACTTGCCGAAGCGGTGAGCGACGGCCTGGCGCACGGCGTCGAGCGCTCAGGCAGCGATGCGGCCGAGCTCGCGGCGCGCGCGAAGGTGCTGGAGCGCAAGGCCGACCATCTGGTGATGCAGGCGCGTGAGAAGGCCGATCGCCTGTCGCGCTGGCGGCCGGTCGCACGCGTGATCGAGCGGTTCGACGACGTTGCCGATGGCCTCGAGGAAGCCGCATTCCTGATCAGCCTGATCGCCGAGCGCCACATCGACGGCTGGAACGCCGACGTCCGCAAGGCTCTGGCCCGCCTTGCCGACACCGTGCTGCAGGCGACCCAGGAGGGAGTGAAGGCGCTCGCCGTCGCGCGCACCCTGGGCAGCGACAGCGATCGTGCCGATAACGACGCCTTCCTCGCCGCGACCTGGCGCGTCCTGCAATCCGAACGCGAATGTGACGCGCTGCTGCGCGACGCGCGCCGCGTCATCCTCGCCGCGCTCAGCGACGCGCCATCGCTGATGCTCGCGAGCGATCTCGCCGGAGCGCTCGAGCTCGCGTCCGACCGCTTGCTCGACGCTGCGTACGCACTGCGCGATCTCGCATTCGACAAGGCAGGGGTGCGCGCTTGAGCGCCGATCGGCGGCGCGACACGCCGGCGACGGGCGGCATCGACGCGGCAGCGCTGCCGCCCGAGGTCTACTTGATCGGCTGCGGCGGCGATCCGCCGATCCAGGGCCGCCCCTCGCAGGAGTCGATGGGCTTCAAGGCCTGGAACCTGCTGCGCATGGCCGAACTCGGACTGCCGGTGCCCGCGGCGTTCGTGATCGGCACGCGCTACTGCAGCGAGGAGGCCGCGCGAGCGCGAACGACCGGCGACGCGCCTTGGCACGCGGCGCTTCGCGCGCTCGAGCGAACGACCGGTCGAAGGCTCGGCGACGCGCGCCGGCCACTGCTGCTCTCGGTTCGCTCCGGTGCACCGGTCTCGATGCCCGGGATGATGGAGACGCTCCTCAACATCGGCCTTTGCGACGCCACTGTCCCCGGGCTGCTGCGCCAGACCGGCAATCCGCGCCTGGTCTGGGACGCGTACCGGCGCCTCGTCGGGAGCTACGGCGAGATCGTCGCCGGGCTGCCAGCGCGTGTGTTCGACGAAGCCGCCGAGCCGCTTCGCGACGGGCGCGATGAGCGTCGTCTCGACTTCGCCGAGTTGCGTGCTTTGACGCAGACGTTTCTCGACGTCTTCGCCAAGGGCGCCGGACGCCCCTTTCCGCAGGATCCGTCGCGCCAGCTCGCCGAAGCCATCGACGCCGTGTTCGCGTCGTGGCGGGCGCCGAAGGCGGCCGACTACCGGCGTCTGAACCGCATCGACGATGCGATCGGCACCGCCGTCACGGTGCAGACGATGGTCTTCGGCAACGCCGGCGGCCGCTCGGGCGCTGGCGTCGGCTTCACCCGCGATCCGACCAGCGGCGAGGCGACGCCGTGGATCGACTTCCTCTTCAACGCGCAAGGCGAAGACGTTGTCTCCGGAAGACGGAACGCGCACGGCCACGACGAGCTCGCTGCCGTGCTGCCCGCGGTCTGGCGCGAGCTCGGCGACTTCGCGGACACGCTGGAGCACACGTTCGGCGACATGCAGGACTTCGAGTTCACGGTCCAGGCCGGACGGCTGTTCATGCTGCAGACCCGCGCCGGCAAACGGTCAGCGTACGCCGCCGCGTGCATCGCGCTCGACCTGCTCGACGAGGGCGTGATCTCCGCCGAGGCTGCGCTCGCTCGCACCGCCGGGCTCGACCGCGCCGAGCTCGCGCGGCGGGCGATCGTCGCCGGCGGGAGCGACTCGCCGACACCGCTCGGACGCGCGGTGAGCGCGAGCAGCGGCGTCGCGATCGGCGAGATCGCTCTCGACGCGGCGCGCGCGCTCGCGCGCCACGCTGCCGGCGCACCGGTGATCCTGGTGCGTCGCGACGCGGATACCGGCGACATCGCTGCGCTCGATTCGGCGCTCGGCATGCTCACGGAGCACGGTGCGCGGACGTCGCACGCCGCCGTCGTCGCGCGCCAGCTCGGCAAGGTGTGTCTCGTCGGCTGCAGCGAGCTGCAGATCGATGAGCGCGCACGCACGGTCAAGATCGGCGACGTCTATCTGCGCGAGGGCGAGATGATCACTCTCGACGGCAACGAAGGGATCGTCTATGCGGGCACCTGCCGCGTCGAGGTTTCGTATCCGGAAGATCTTCTCTCGCGGCTGCACACGCTCCGGTCGCGGTGAGTTCCCGCGTCGTGCTGCCTGGAGCCGCTCCTGGCCGGACAGGAATCGAACGCCACGCGTATCCACGCGCGAGACACGGGGTTCTGATGACCGGGCTCCGCACGGATTGCCCCCAAAGTTGCCCCTGTAGCGTGTGCACCGCAATTCGCTGCCCGAGACCGGGCGCTTCTCAACGAATGCGGCGGTTGCGAGGAGCAGGATGCGAGATGTGCGGCCCCTCCGTGACCGGGTTCGCGTCCTAGCTTCCTCCCCGCTGCGCTGCAACGAGGACGCTTGACGAACTGACCGGCTCGTCACGCGCGATTCGCGTCGCTTCCTCCGGCCGGCCAGATCGTCACCCGGCCACCCGCCACGCCCGCTGCCGGGCCGCGCTGAAATGCTCGTGCGGCTCGACCGCCGCGCCAGTCGCTCTCGCTTGGTGTCACGTCGGCCGCGGCGACGCCGCATTGTTGTCCCAGGAAGTGGTGTAAGTCTTTTGTCGCGGCAAGGCGCCAAGGGCGTAGTCCGAAGCGGCTTGCCGCGCGGCGCTCACACCGGCCACCGCGGCCGATACGCCGCCACGGGCAAATGACGCCAAGTGCGGGGTCGCCTGCCACACCACCGCGATCACCGGGCGCGATGGTCACATCCACCTCCTGGGCCGGCACTCTTGCCGAGACGGAGTCGCAGTGCGACAAGCAACATCGCGAGACAGGACCTACTCGGCAATGTCGACCGCGTCCACCCAGAGAGCGCTTGTTGCTCAGATCGACCACGGCCAGC
>DASXIP010000640.1:0-4227 GCA_036497875.1 Caldimonas sp. | reverse complement strand
CCGCTTCGCGGTCATCTCGGCCAACGTCTGGCGCGGTGTGCCCTTCGTCGCGATCACCCTGCTCGCCGGGCTGCAGACGATCTCGCCGTCGTACTACGAGGCCTCGGCGATCGACGGGGCGACGCCCTGGCAGCAGTTTCGCCACGTCACGTTGCCGTTGCTGACGCCGATCATTGCCGTCGTCATGACCTTCTCGGTGCTGTTCACGTTCACCGACTTCCAGCTCATCTACGTCATCACCCGCGGCGGGCCGCTGAATGCAACGCACCTGATGGCGACGCTTGCGTTCCAGCGCGGCATCAACGGCGGCGCTCTCGGCGAAGGCGCGGCGATCGCGATCACGATGGTGCCGTTCCTGCTCGCTTGCATCTTGTTCAGCTACTTCGGGCTGCAGCGGCGTGCCTGGCAACAGGGCGGGGTGGACAATTGAGCAGCGCATCGGGCGCGGTTGATTCGGCCGGCATGGGCTATCTCGAGTCGGCGCGGCGGCGTACCGTCGTCGTCTACCTGCCTCTCGTCGTCTTCCTGATCGTCCTGCTGTTCCCGTTCTACTGGATGGCGATCACGTCGGTGAAGCCCGACGCCGAGCTGCTGACGCGGGAGGGCAATCCGTTCTGGGTTGCGCACGCGACGCTCACCCACTTCCATCATCTGCTCTTCGAGACCTCGTTTCCGGAGTGGGCCTGGAACACGGTGCTCGTCTCCGTGATCTCGACGGTCGCCTCGCTCGCCGCGTCGGTGCTCGCCGCATATGCGATCGAGCGGTTGCGCTATCGAGGATCGAAGCAGCTGGGGTTGGCGATTTTCCTCGCCTATCTGGTGCCGCCTTCGATCCTCTTCATCCCGCTGGCCAATGTCGTCTACGAGCTCGGCCTGTTCGACACGCGCTGGGCGCTCATCCTCACGTACCCAACCTTCCTGATCCCGTTCTGCACCTGGCTCTTGATGGGCTACTTCCGCTCGATCCCCTACGAGCTCGAGGAGTGCGCGTTGATCGATGGCGCGACGCGCTGGCAGATCCTGACCAAGATCGTGCTGCCGCTGGCCGTGCCGGGGCTGATCTCGGCGGGCATCTTCGCCTTCACCTTGTCGTGGAACGAGTTCATCTATGCGCTGACGTTTGTCTCGTCGTCGGAAATCAAGACCTTGCCGGTAGGCGTCGTCACCGAGCTCGTCCAGGGCGACATCTACCAGTGGGGGCCGCTCATGGCGGGCGCCCTGCTGGGCTCGCTGCCGGTCGCCTTCGTCTACTCGTTCTTCGTCGAATACTATGTGTCGGGACTGACCGGCTCGGTGAAGGAATAGCAGCGAGGAGGGCGCGATGAGCGAGCCGAAGAAACCGAAGAAGCGCCCGCAGGACCTGCGCAGCCAGCAGTGGTTCGGTCGCATGGACCGGGACGGCTTCGTCTACCGCAGTTGGGTCAAGGGCAAGGGCGTTCCCGACGATCAGTTCGACGGCCGCCCGGTGATCGGCATCTGCAACACCTTCAGCGAGCTGACGCCGTGCAACTCGCACTTCAGGACGCTGGCCGAGCAGGTCAAGATCGGCGTCTACGAGGCGGGCGGCTTTCCGCTCGAGTTCCCGGTGATGTCGCTCGGCGAGACGATGCTGCGGCCGACCGCGATGCTCTACCGCAACCTCGCCAGCATGGACGTCGAGGAGTCGATCCGCGGCAATCCGATCGATGGCGTCGTGCTCCTGATGGGCTGCGACAAGACGACGCCGGCGCTGATGATGGGCGCCGCGAGCGCCGATCTGCCGACGATCGGCGTCTCCGGCGGACCGATGCTGAACGGCAAGTGGCGTGGCCAGGAGCTCGGCTCGGGCACCGGCGTCTGGAGCATGAGCGAGCAGGTCCGCGCCGGCACGCTGCGCCTGCAGGACTTCCTCGAGGCGGAAAGCTGCATGAGCCGCAGCCACGGCCATTGCATGACGATGGGCACGGCGAGCACGATGGCGAGCATGGTCGAGGCGCTCGGCGTCGGCCTGCCCGGTAACGCCGCCTACCCCGCGGTCGATGGCCGGCGCAACGTCATCGCGAGGAACGCCGGTCGGCGCATCGTCGAGATGGTCCACGAGGACCTGAAGCTGTCGCAGCTGCTGACGCGGCAGGCATTCGAGAATGCGATCGTCACGCTGGCGGCGATCGGCGGCTCGACCAACGCCGTCATCCACCTGATCGCAATCGCCGGCCGGATCGGCGTCGAGCTCGGCATCGACGACTTCGATCGCCTCGCGAGCCACCTGCCGTGCCTCGTCAACCTGCAGCCCTCCGGCGAGCACCTGATGGAGGACTTCTGCTATGCCGGTGGCCTGCCCGCGGTGATGAAGGAGATCCGCTCGCTGCTCCATCTCGACGCGGTGACCGCCAACGGCAGGACGATCGGCGACAACATCGCCGACGCCGAGAACTTCAACGCGGCGGTGATCAAGACGGTCGCAGCGCCGTTCAAGGCCGAGGCCGGCATCGCCGTGCTGCGCGGCAATCTCGCGCCGCGCGGCGCGATCATCAAGCCGAGCGCGGCGACGCCGGCGCTGATGGTCCACCGCGGCCGCGCGGTCGTGTTCGAGAACGCCGACGATTTTCATTCCCGCATCGACGACGACGGCCTCGACATCGACGAGACCTGCATCATGGTGCTGCGCAACTGCGGCCCGAAGGGCTACCCGGGGATGGCCGAGGTCGGCAACATGCCGCTGCCGCCGAAGGTGCTGAAGAAGGGCATCACCGACATGGTCCGCATCAGCGACGCGCGCATGAGCGGAACCGCGTACGGCACCGTGGTCCTGCACACCGCGCCCGAGGCCGCCGACGGCGGCCCGCTCGCCGCGGTGCGCAGCGGCGATTTCATCGAGCTCGACGTGCCCAAGCGCCGCCTCCATCTCGACATCTCCGACGCCGAGCTCGCCGAGCGCATGAAGTCCTGGCAGCGCCCCAAGCCGCCGCTCGACGGCGGCTACTGGAAGCTTTACGTCGACCACGTGCTGCAGGCCGACCGCGGTGCCGACCTCGACTTCCTGGTCGGCTGTCGCGGCTCGTTCGTTCCGCGCGACAACCACTGAGACGACTCGCCGCCTGCGTTCGGCCGCTGCGGCGGCGGACGACAACGGCGAAGGACGCTCCCTACACGAACTGCGGGCCGATTCCGACGCTGCGCGGACGCGGCGTTCGCCATGATCTTCAGCTCACGATGACCAAGGAGACATGGATGCTTTCCAAACTCAGAACCCTGGCCGTTCTTGCCGCCGCCTCTGCGACCGTTTCGATTGCCGCGGCCGCGACCGTGGTCGACGTCCGCGTCGCACCGCCGGCGCTGCAACACGAAGTCGTTCCGGCGGAACGCGCGGGCTATCTCTGGGTCCCGGGCTACTGGGACTACCACGGCCACAAACACGTGTGGGTGAGCGGGCACTGGCAGCGAGCGCGCCATGGCTACCGCTATCGCAATCCGGAGTGGACGCAGGAGGGCGACCACTGGCATCTGGTCCGCGGCGGCTGGGACCACGACGGCGTTCCCGATGCTGTCGACCACCATCCCGACAACCCGCATCGTCCCTGACGCGAGCGACGCTCGCCGCGTCGTCAGAAGCCCGAGCCGGGCTGCTTGAGGAAGGCGATCTCCTCGGCCGTCGACAGCCGGCCGAGGATGGCGTTGCGGTGCGGGAAGCGGCCGAAGCGCTCGATGATCGCGCGGTGCCGGTACGCATAGTCGAGCATCGACTGCTGCTCCGGATCGGCGGCGGCGAGCCGCGTCAGCAGCCGGATCGCCTCGTCCTGCATCGCCAACCCCTCGGCGTGCTCGTACGGCAGGTAGACGAAGCCGCGCATGAAGGTCGCGAGCTCCTCGTCCTGACGCAGGCCAACCATCCCGCTGGCCGCGGCGAGCGCACGCGAGTCGCCGGCGAACGCACGCGGCGAGTCGCGAAACGCGTTGCGGGTGAACTGGTCGAGCAGCAGCACCTGCGCCAGCGCCGACGGTGCGCCGTTCGTCCAGTCTTCGAGCTCGCCCCTCAGCGCACGCTCGATCAGCGCGCCGAAACGATCGCGAATTTCGGCGTCGAACGCGTCGTCCTTCTTGAACCAGGCCTTGCGCGCACCACCGTGTTCGGCGCTTCCCGGTGCGCCGAACCAGAACTCGAGGACGGCGTCTGCGTCGGGCGTGGCCACGCTCTTCATCGTCGTGCCGCGGAAACGAGGCGGGGATGGATCTCGACCGAATGCTCGC
>DASXIP010000639.1:0-2335 GCA_036497875.1 Caldimonas sp. | reverse complement strand
CGCATGCAGCGGGCTCGCGCTCGGCGTGCTGCTCGCGTGCTGTCGATGCGCGCTGGCGTCCGACGTGGGGCCCGACGTCTCGCAATACCGGCACACCTCGTGGAAGGTCCGCGACGGCTTCGTGCAGACCGCGATCTTCGCGATCGCGCAAACGCCGGACGGCTACCTGTGGCTCGGCACCGCGACCGGCCTGGTTCGCTTCGACGGCGTTCGCGCCGTGCCCTGGAGCCCGCCGGCCGGCCAGGAGCTGCCGAGCGGCGACATCCGCAAGCTCCTCGTCGACCGCAGCGGGCGCCTCTGGATCGGCACCCTCCAGGGCCTGGCCAGCTGGAAGGACGGCAAGCTGACGCGTCACCCGCAGTTCGAAGGCTTCTTCGTTCCGACGTTGCTGGAGGACCGCCAGGGCACGGTGTGGGCAGGGGGCGGCTCGGTCTACGCCGACGGCTCGCGTTCGCGGCGCGCCAACCTGCCGGCCGGGCCGCGCGGGCGCGGCAGCGGAAAGCTGTGCGCGATGGGCGACGGCGAAGTTCGATGCCTCGGCGCCGACAGCGTCGGCCGGCACGTCTACGTCGTCCACGAAGACGCGCGCGGGCGTCTCTGGGTCGCCGGCCCGGACGGCATCCGGCGCATCGCCCCCGGCGCGCCGAAGCTCTATCCGCTCGAATCGGAGAACTGCGGCTTCTTCGAAGGCGAGAACGGTCAGTTGCGCGTGCTCGGCTCGGCGGTCGGCGTCAGTCGCCTCGACGAGGACGCCGACGCCTTGCGCCCGGTCGTCGAGACGCAGATCCGCTGCGGCTCGCCGCTCTTCCAGAGTCGCGACAGCGCGGTGTGGATCGCGACGCTCGACCGCGGCCTCGTGCACCTGCACCACGGCATCGCCGACACCTTCCGGCAGTCCGACGGTCTCTCGGGCGACTGGGTGCGCGCGGTCTTCGAGGACCGCGAGGGCAACGTCTGGGTCGCGACCACCGACGGTCTCGACCGCTTCACCGACATCGGCATCGAGGCGATCTCGCAGAAGCAGGGCTTGTCGGTCGCCGCGGCCGCATCGGTGCTCGCGTCGAGCGACGGCTCGGTCTGGGTGGGAACGCACGACGGGCTGAATCGATGGCAGCACGGCCGGTGGACGATCTATCGGCCCCCATCGACGGGCGCAGCGCACCGCGACGACGCGCCTGCCGCCGAAGCCGACCCGCTGCTCGGCGGCGCACGCGCCGCGCGCCAGGTCGCCGACGCCGCGCTGCCCGACGCCTACATCACGTCGCTCGCCGAGGACGAGCGCCACCGCGTGTGGGTCGCGAGCGGCGACGACCTGGCGTATTTCGCGGACGAGCGATTCACCGCGGTCGAGCTGCCGCGCACCGATCCGTTCGATCGCTTCGTCAACGCCGTCGCAAGCGATGCCTCCGGCAATCTCTGGATCAGCCGGGCGAGCGCGCTCCTGCGCATGCGCGACGGCGCGTTCGACCAGGTTCCCTGGAGCGCCCTCGGCCACAAGGCGTACGCGCTGAGCATGCTCGCCGACCCCGTGCGCGGCGGTCTTTGGATGGGCTTTCGCGACGGCGGCGTCGCCTACTACCAGGACGGGCGCGTCGCCGCGCAGTTCACGACCGCCGACGGGCTCGGCCGGGGCCTCGTCAACGCGCTCCGGCTGGATTCCGCCGGCGCGCTCTGGGCGTCGACGCAGGGCGGCCTCAGCCGGATCGCGCACGGGCGCGTCGCGACCTTGAATCGCAAGACCGGGCTGCCGTGCGACATCGTGCACTGGTCGATCGAGGCGCTCGACGGCTCGCTCTGGCTCTACTCGGCGTGCGGCCTCGTGCGCCTCGAGCGCAGCGAGCTCGAGGCGTGGACGATCGACCCGGCGCGCGTCGTCCGCCTGCGCCAGTTCGGCGTCTACGAGGGCCTGCGGAGCGAGCCGTATTCGTCGGGTGCCACGCCGGTCGTCGGTCGCGCGGTCGACGGCAAGGTCTGGTTCCGGCGCATCGAGGGCGTGAGCGTCGTCGACCCGCTGCACCTGCCGATCAACAAGGTGCCGCCGCCGGTGCACGTCGAGCAGCTCGTCGCTGATCGCCATGCGTACGATGCGTCGTCGCACGTCGAATTGCCGCCGCTCGTCCGCGATCTCGACATCCGCTACACCGCGCTCAGCCTGGCCGTGCCGGAGAAGGTGCAGTTCAAGGTGAAGCTCGAAGGACGCGACCGCGACTGGCAGGACGCGGGAACGCGACGCGACGCCGTCTACACCGATCTGGCTCCCGGCAACTATCGCTTCCGCGTGATCGCCGCGAACGACAGCGGCGTCTGGAACGAAGAGGGTGCGTCGGTCGATTTC
>DASXIP010000638.1:0-13941 GCA_036497875.1 Caldimonas sp. | reverse complement strand
AGGCCGCGGAGAGCAGATCTTGAAGACCGACCAGGACAACGCGCTGCTGCTGCGCGACGGCTTTGAGCCGGCGGGCGTCGCCGCCGTGGCCGCGCAGTTCAACGGTGCGCTCATCGAGCTCGGCTACCCGCCGTGCCCCGGCGACATCATGCTGACCAACCCTTTGTGGCGCCAGCCGCTGGCAGCGTTTCGCCAGACGATCCGCGACTGGCTGTTCGCCGCTGACCCCGAGGGCCCGATGCGCCTCGCCATCTTCTTCGACGCGGCGGCGGTGGCCGGCGACAAGGGCTTGCTCGATGCGGCGCGCGACCACCTCGACAACATCTTCGCCGGCAACGACGTTTTCCTTGCCCGCTTTGCGAGTGCGGTCGACCAGTTCAGCGCCGGCGGCGGCTGGTGGTCGTGGCTAACGACCCGGCGCGACGACAGCCAGCTCGACTTGAAGAAGATCGGCACCTTCCCGATCGTTCACGGCGTGCGCGCGCTGGCGCTGCAGCACCGGCTGCGCGAGGTCGGCACGGCGGCGCGGCTGCGCGTTCTGGTCGATCGCGAGGCGATCGACGCCGAGCTCGCGCGCGACCTCGTCGATGCTTTGCATTGCCTGATGGGCATGAAGCTAACCCACCAGCTGCGCCAGCGCGCGGCCGGCGAAGTGCCGGGCAACCTGGTGCGGCCGGCCGACCTCGGTTCGCTCGAGCGCGATGCGCTGAACCAGGCGCTGGCGATCGTCAAGCGCTTCCGCGCGCTGCTCGTGCAGCGGTTCCGGCTCGACGCGCTATGAGGAACCGTCGATGAGCCAGGGCCTGCGCTCGCAACGTCTGCTCGCGCTGTTCGCGCTCGGCTGGCTGCTGCTGAACTTCCCGCTGCTGACGCTGTGGGACCGCGGCGTGCTCGTTGCCGGGTTGCCGCTGTTGCCGCTCGCGCTATTCGCCGGTTGGGCCGCGCTGATCGGCGCGACCGCATGGATCTGCGAAACAGACGACGAGCCGGACTGACGCCCATGCTGTCGACACCGCTGGTCATTGCCGCGTCGTTCGCGTACCTGATGCTGCTGTTCGCAGTCGCCTACCTGGGCGATACGCGCGCCCGCGAAGGCCGCTCGATCATCGGCAACGCCTGGGTCTATGCGCTGTCGATGGGGGTCTATTGCACCGCCTGGACCTACTTCGGCAGCATCGGCCGGGCCGCGTCGGCCGGCTTGTGGTTCCTGCCGATCTACCTCGGGCCGACGCTGGGGATGCTGGTGGCGTGGATGCTGCTGCGCAAGATGATCCGCATCGCTCGCGTCCATCGCATCACGTCGATTGCCGACTTCATCGGCAGTCGCTACGGCAAGAGCCGACTGCTCGCTGCGCTGGTGACTTTGATCGCGGTCGTCGGCATCGTCCCCTACGTCGCGCTGCAGTTGAAGGCGATCGCCACCGGCTACTCGCTGCTGACGAGCAGCCACGGGCTGCCAAGCGGCGTCGCCGGCGGCGCCTGGTGGCGCGACGGCACCCTTTACATGGCATTGGTGCTCGCCGGTTTCACGATCGCCTTCGGCACTCGCCATCTCGACACGACCGAGCGCCACGAAGGCATGGTCGCGGCGATCGCCGTCGAGTCGGTCGTCAAGCTGCTCGCGTTTCTCGCGGTCGGCGCGTTCGTCACCTGGGGGCTGTTCGAAGGCCCGGGCGACATCTTCACGCGCGCCTCGGCGCGCCCCGACCTGCAGCCGCTGCTCGGCCTCGGCGCCGAGAACCGCTTCGCCGGCGGCCAGTGGTTCGCACTGACCTTGCTGTCGCTGCTGTCGCTGTTCTTCCTGCCGCGCCAGTTTCAGATGATGGTCGTCGAGAACGTCGACGAGCGCCACATCGCGCGCGCGGCCTGGGCGTTCCCGCTGTACCTCCTGCTGATCAATCTGTTCGTGCTGCCGATCGCGCTCGGCGGCTTGTTGCATCCAGCCAGCAGCGGCGCCGACTCGGAGACCTTCGTGCTGTCGCTGCCGCTCGCGGCCGGCCACCCGGGGCTCGCGCTCGTCGCTTTCATCGGCGGGTTGTCGGCCGCGACCGGGATGATCATCGTCGAGGCGATCGCGGTCTCGACGATGGTCTGCAACGACCTCGTGATCCCGCTGCTGCTGCGTGGTGGGCGGGGGCCGGCGCGCGACCTGACCGGCACGCTGCTCGGCATCCGCCGCGGCGTGATCGTCGCCCTGCTGCTGCTCGGCTACCTGTACTTCAGGATCGCCGGCGAGGCCTACGCGCTCGTCAGCATCGGCCTGATCAGCTTCGCCGCGGTCGCGCAGTTCGGCCCGGCGCTGCTCGGCGGCATGTACTGGAAGGGCGGCACGCGTGCCGGCGCGCTCGCCGGCCTCGGTGCCGGCTTCGCGCTCTGGGTCTACACGCTGATGCTGCCGTCGATCGCGAAATCGGGCTGGATGCCGGCAGGCTTCATGACCGAAGGGCTGTTCGGCATCGCGCTGCTGCGCCCCGAGCACCTGTTCGGCCTCACCGGCCTCGACAGCCTGACGCATTCGCTGCTGTGGAGCCTGCTGGCGAACGCCGGGCTCTATGTCGGCGTGTCGCTCTGGCGGGCGCCGTCGGCGCGCGAGACCAGCCAGGCGCTGCTGTTCGTCGACGTCTTCGAGCGCCCCGCCGTCGCCGGCGTCGCCGGGCCGGTGTTCTGGCGCGGCCGCGCGCATGTCGGCGACCTGCTCGCACTCGCCGGGCGCTTTCTCGGCGAGACGGCGGCCGAACGACTGTTCAACGACTACGCGCGGCGATGCGGCGTCGACGGCATCGCCGGGATCCAGGCCGATGCGCAACTCGTGCACTTCGTCGAGCGCGAGCTCGCCGGCGCGATCGGTGGCGCGTCGGCGCGCGTGATGGTCGCGTCGGTCGTCGAGGAGGAGCCGCTCGACCTCGACGACGTGATGCGCATCCTCGACGAGGCGTCGCAGCTGCGCGCCTATTCGCACGCGCTCGAGGAGAAGTCGCAATCGCTCGAGCGCGCGACCACCGAGCTGCGTGACGCGAACGCGCAGCTGAAGAGCCTGGATCATCTGAAGGACGACTTCATGTCGTCGGTGACTCACGAGCTGCGCACGCCGCTCACGTCGATCCGCGCCTTCGCCGAGCTGATGGTCGACGACCCGGCGATGGACGCGGCTCAACGCCAGCGCTTCCTCGGCCTCGTCGTCGCCGAAACCGAACGCCTGACGAGACTCGTCAACCAGGTGCTCGACATGGCGAAGATCGAGGCCGGCCACGCCGAGTGGCGCTCCGCCGAAGTCGACCTGCGCGCGCTCGTCATGCAGGCGGTGCAGACGACTGGCGAGGTGTTTCACGAGCGCGGCGCGAGCGTCGAAGTCGACCTGCCCGAGCACGTGCCGCCGCTCCAGGCCGATCCGGACCGGCTGCTGCAGGTGTTGCTGAACCTGCTCTCGAATGCCGCCAAGTTCGTCCCCGCCGGCCGCGGGCGCGTGCGCATCCGCCTCAGCGCCGGCGCCGAGCGGGCGAGCGTCGAGGTCGAGGACAACGGGCCGGGCGTGCCGGCCGAGCAACAGCAGCTCGTGTTCGAGAAGTTCCGCCAAGGCGGCGATGCGTTCAACCGCCCGCAGGGCACCGGCCTTGGCCTGCCGATCAGCCGCCGCATCGTCGAGCACTTCGGTGGGTGCATGTGGCTGCGTTCCGAGCCGGGTCGCGGTGCTTGCTTCGGCTTCGAGTTGCCGTTGCACCACGAAGACGCCGACGCCGCAGATGCCGGCGGCGGCAGCGCGGTCGCAGGCGCGCGCGTGGCTGTCGTCACGCCGCCTTGAACGCGGCGAGGAGAAGACATGAGCAAGAAAGTCCTGATCGCCGACGACGAGCCGAACATCCTGATCTCGCTCGAGTTCCTGATGCAGCGCGAAGGCCATGCGGTCAGCGTCGCGCGCGACGGCGACGAGGCGCTGGCGGCGATCCGGCGCGATCGGCCCGACCTCGTGTTGCTCGATGTCATGATGCCGGGCAAGAGCGGCTTCGACGTCTGCCAGGCCGTGCGTGCCGATCCCGACCTCGCAGGCGTCAAGATCTTGATGCTCACCGCGAAGGGCCGCGACACCGATCTCGCGAAGGGCACCGCGCTCGGCGCCGACGCCTATGTCACGAAGCCGTTTTCGACCCAAGAGCTCGCCGCGCGCGTGCGCGAGCTGCTCGGACTGGCGTGAACCTGGACCGTCGCGAGCTCGCGGCGACGCTCGCGCCCGGACTGGTGCTCGCGCTTGTCGGCATCGTTGCCGTCGGGCTGTTCGCGGCAACGCTCGACGCGCAGGAGCGCGCCGCGTTCGCAGCGATGCTGGCGCCGCGCGGCGCGTTGCTGCTGCCGCTCTGGTTGGTGCTCGCGGCGGCGCTCGGCGCGCTTGGCCGGATCGCCTATCGCCGCTGGGTGCTCGCGCCGGCGCGCCTCGCCGAACGAGCCGGCGCGCTGCTCGCCGCGACCGGGCCGGTCGACACCAGCGCCGAGCCTGCGCTCGAAGCGACCGCTGACGCGGCGGTGGGAACGCGCGCGCTCGCGCAAGCGATCCAGGCGTTTGTCCGCCAGCGCGACGCGTTGCGCGCCGACATGCGTGAGCGGGTGCAGGAGGCCAGCCGCGAGATCGAGCAGGAAAGGAGCCGCCTTGCCGCACTGATGGCCGAGCTGTCGCAAAGCGTCGTCGTTTGCAATCTCGACGGTCGCATCCTCCTCTACAACAACCGCGCACGGCTGCAGTTTCGTGCGCTCTCGAACGCACCGCAGCTCGCCGACGGCAGCGAGCTGATCGGGCTCGGCCGTTCAATCTACGCGGTCTTCGATCGCCAGCTCGTCGCCCATGCGCTCGAGCGCGTCCAGCAGCGGCTGCAGCGCGGCGCCGCCAATCCGTCGGCACAGTTCGTCACCGGCACGCGCACTGGACAGCTGCTGCGCGTGCAGATGGCGCCGGTGCGCGCGGTCGGTGCCGAAGGTGCCGGCGATGCGGCGCTGAACGGCTTCGTGCTGATGCTCGACAACATCACGCGCGACTTCGCCGACGAGTCGCGGCGCGACCTGTTGCTACATGGCCTGACCGAAGGCAACCGCGCTTCGCTCGGCAACCTGGTGGCTGCCGTCGAGATGCTCGACTACCCTGACCTCGACGCAGCGACGCGCGAGCGCTTCCATCGGGTGATCCGCGACGAGGTCAAGGCGATGAGCGAGCGCATCCGCGAGCTGTCGAGCCATGCGACCGAGACGCTGAAGACACGCTGGCCGCTCGAGGACATGCTCGGCAGCGATTTCGTCGCCGCCGCGGTGCGCCGCATCGAGGCGCAGTTCGAGTGCCGGGCCGCCGCCGGCGACGTCGACGGCGAGCTCTGGCTGCGCCTCGACAGCTATTCGCTGTTGCAGGCGCTCGTCCATCTTGCCGGGCGGCTGGTCGACGATCACGGCGTCCGCCTGATCACCGTGCGTCTGGCGCGCGCCGCCGCGCGCGCCCAGCTCGACCTGGTCTGGTCGGGCCTGGCGATGAGCACCGAGACGGTGGTCGCCTGGGAGACCGATCCGGTCACCGTCGGCGGCGAGTCGCTGGCGCTGACGCTGCGCGACGTCGTCGAGCGCCACGACGGCGCGTTCTGGTTCGAGCGCGAGCGGGTCCGTCACGAGTCGTTCTTTCGCTTCCTGCTGCCGCTGGCCGGTGCGGGCGAGCAGCTCGCGGCCGCGCAGGTCGTGCGCGGTGAGAGTCGACCCGAGTACTACGACTTCGACCTGTTCCGCACGTCCGAGCAGACCCGTGAGCTCGCCGATCGGCTGCTGAGCGAGCTGAGCTACACGGTGTTCGACTGCGAGACCACTGGACTCGACCCGTCGGCCGGCGACGAGATCATCCAGATCGGTGCGACCCGCATCGTCAACGGCAAGCTTCGCCGCCAGGAGTGTTTCGAGCAGCTCGTCGACCCGCGGCGGCCGATCTCCGAGGCGTCGATGCCGATCCACGGCATTCGCTCGGAGATGGTGGCCGGCCAGCCGACCATTGAGACAGTGCTGCCGGCGTTCCACGCGTTCGCCCAGGACACTGTACTGGTCGGCCACAACGCCGCGTTCGATATGCGCTTCCTGCAGCTCAAGGAGGCCGTGACCGGTCTGGTCTTCGACCAGCCGGTGCTCGACACGCTGTTGCTGTCGGCACTCGTGCATCCGCAGCAGGAGTCGCACAGGCTCGAGGCGATCGCCGAGCGCCTGGGCGTCCCAGTGCTCGGCCGCCACACCGCGCTCGGCGACGCGATGGTGACTGGGGAGGTGTTTCTCAAGCTGGTTCCGCTGCTCGCCGAGCTGGGCATCCGCACTCTCGGCGAGGCGCGCGAAGCGGCGCGGGAGACGTACTACGCGCGCGTGACGTACTGAGCGCCCAAGGGGCCCGCAGGGTCGGTCGAAGCGGGGAAGCCGGCGCCTCGCACAGGCGATATCGTCGAGGGGTGTCCGAGATCCCGAGCCCCTGCACCAGCGTGTGCACGATCGACGCGTCGACCGGCTGGTGCGCGGGCTGCCTGCGCACGATCGACGAGATCGCGGCCTGGGGCAGCCTCGACAGCGTGGCCAGGCGCGCGGTCTGGAAACGCCTGCCCGCGCGCCGCGCCGAGCGCAACCGTCTCGACGTCGACGCCACCGCCACGGCTGTCCGTGCCGACGCGCCATGACGCAGGTCGATTTCTGGTTCGATCCGGTCTCGCCGTACGCGTACCTTGCGTTCGAGCGCCTGCCCGAGGCGTTCGTCGGCATCTCGTACTCGGTGTCGTACCGGCCGATCGTCTTCGCCGCGTTGCTCAAGGCGTACGCGCACAAGGGTCCGGCGGAGATCGAGCCGAAGCGCGCCTGGACGTTTCGCCAGGTCCACTGGCTAGCGCATCGCGCCGGCATCGCGATCGACACGCCGCGACGGCATCCGTTCAACCCGCTCGCGCTGTCGCGCCTCGCCTGGGCGACGGCGCCTGAAGGCGCGACGCCGAGCCGGTTCGTCTGTGAGCAGCTGTTGCATCACGTCTGGCGCGGCGGCGCCGATGCCGAGGACGCGGCGCGCCACACCGCGCTCGTCGCCCAGCTCGCGCCGCGCGCCGATCCCGCAAGCGACGCTGTCAAGCAACGCCTGCGCGACGCCACCGATGCCGCGCTCGCCCACGGCGTGTTCGGCGTGCCGACGCTCGGCATCGGCGACAAGCTGTTCTGGGGCTTCGATGCGCTCGAGATGGCAGCGGCGCTGCTGCGCAACGACCCCTGGTTCGCCGAGCCGCATTGGCAGCGCGAGGGTGCGTCGAGGCGCGGCGTCCAACGGTCCTGAGGCTCCGCTAGCGCAACTTGCCGCGGCGCCATCTTGGGGTTTCACCCAAGCATTCCGAGTGTGATTCCCGACGTCCGGGCGGGGAAACTTTGTCAATATCCGAGTTGCCGTCGCTTTCGAGCGATTCGTTTTCCAGACGGAGGGATTTCCATGGTCACAACAGCGGTGCCGGTCAAGGCAGACCTCGCCCGGCCGATGACGCGAGAAGAGAAGAAAGTCATCTTCGCGTCGAGCCTCGGAACGGTCTTCGAGTGGTACGACTTCTATCTGTACGGGGCGCTCGCGGCGATCATCGCGAAGCAGTTCTTCGCAGCGCTCGACCCGACGGCGGCGTTCATCGCCGCGTTGCTCGCGTTCGCGTCGGGCTTCCTGGTCCGGCCCTTCGGTGCGCTCGTCTTCGGCCGCCTCGGCGACATGATCGGCCGCAAGTACACCTTCCTGGTGACGATCCTGATCATGGGAACGTCGACGTTCCTGGTCGGCATCCTGCCGGGCTACGGCACGATCGGCGTCGCGGCGCCGATCATCCTCATCGGCCTGCGCCTCTTGCAGGGCCTCGCCCTCGGCGGTGAGTACGGAGGCGCGGCGACCTACGTCGCCGAGCACGCGCCGCACGGCAAGCGCGGCGCCTACACGTCGTGGATCCAGACGACCGCGACGCTCGGCCTCTTCCTGTCGCTGATCGTCGTCATCGCCTGCCAGCAGATGCTCGGCAGCGCGGCGTTCGGTGACTGGGGCTGGCGCATTCCGTTCTGGATGTCGTTCTTCCTGCTGATCATCTCGGTCTGGATTCGGTTGAGCCTCAACGAGACGCCAGCCTTCAAACGGATGAAGGAAGAAGGCAAGACGTCGAAGGCGCCGCTCACCGAGTCGCTTGCCAACTGGGGCAACGGCAAGATCGTTCTGCTCGCGCTGCTCGGCCTGACGGCCGGCCAGGGGGTCGTCTGGTACACCGGCCAGTTCTACGCTCTGTTCTTCTTGACCGCCCCGCTCAAGGTCGATCCCACGACCGCGCAGATCATGATCGGTGCTGCGCTCCTGCTGGGTACCCCGTTCTTCATCGTCTTCGGGTCGCTCTCGGACAAGATCGGCAGGAAGCCCATCATCATGGCCGGCTGCCTGCTCGCGGCGCTCACCTTCATTCCGCTGTTCCATGCCCTGACGGAGGCTGCCAACCCGGCACTTGCCGAGGCGCAGGCGAAGAACAAGGTCGTCGTCCACTCCGACCCGGCACGCTGCTCGTTCCAGGGCAGCCCGATCGCGCGCGAGATCGACTTCCGCACCCCCTGCGACATCGCCAAGCGCTTCCTCGCCCAGAGCTCGGTCAGCTACGACAACGTCGACCTTCCCGCCGGAAGCGTCGCGATGATCACGATCGGCGACAAGACGATCAATCCGCCGGCGGCAACCGTGGCCGCCGGCAAGTTCGACGCCGAGAGCACCGCCAAGATCGCCGCTTTCAAGAAGGAGATCGGTGGCGAGCTCGCCGCCGCCGGCTATCCGACCAAGGCCAAGGCGATCGATTTCATGAGCGGCCAGTGGTGGAAGATCGTCGGCATCCTGTTCATCCTGCTGATCTACGTGACCATGGTCTACGGGCCGATCGCAGCGATGCTGGTCGAGCTGTTCCCGACTCGGATCCGCTACACGTCGATGAGCGTGCCGTACCACTTCGGCAACGGCTGGTTCGGCGGCATGCTGCCGACGACGGCATTCGCGATCGTGGCCGCGACCGGCAACATGTTCAACGGCCTCTGGTACCCGATTGTGATCGCGGCGATGAGCTTCATCATCGGCACGCTGTTCATCCGCGAGACCAAGGACGTCGACATCTACGCGCACGACCGCTGACCGCGGCGTCGTCGTCGTTTCACCGGGGCCGGCTGATCGCCGGCCCTTTTTTTGCCGTGCGGCTCGCCCGCTGCCCTCGCGGCTCAGGCGAACAGGGCGGCGTGCTGCTCGCGCAGCAGGTTCTTCTGCACCTTGCCCATCGCGTTCCTCGGCAGCTCCGAGACGACGAAGATCGCCTTCGGCACCTTGAAGTTGGCGATCTTCGCCTTCAGCGCGCGCGTGCACTCTGCAGGGTCGACACTCGGCGCAACGCCGCGGCCGACGACGACGGCGACGACCGCTTCGCCGAAATCGGGGTGCGGCACGCCGACCACCGCGCTCTCGGCGACGCCAGGCAGCTCGTTGAGGATGCGCTCGATCTCGGCCGGATAGACGTTGTAGCCGCCGCTGATGATCAGGTCCTTGCTGCGGCCGACGATCGTGACGTAGCCGCGCTCGTCGACCATGCCGACGTCACCGGTGCGAAACCAGCCGTCGGCGCTGAACTCCTCGCGCGTCTTCTCCGGCATCCGCCAGTAGCCGGCGAAGACGTTCGGGCCGCGGACTTCGATCGCGCCGATCGTCGCGGCAGGCAGAACCTCGCCGTCGCCGTCGCCGCCGACGATACGCAGGCCAACGCCAGGCAGCGGAAAGCCGACGGTGCCGCCGCGGCGCTCGCCGTCGGCCGGACGGTACGGGTTCGATGTCAGCATGACCGTCTCGCTCATGCCGTAGCGCTCGAGGATCGTCTGGCCGGTGCGTTCGCGGAACGCGTCGAAGGTGTCGATCAGGAGCGGCGCCGAGCCGCTGATGAAGACGCGCATGTTCCGGCACGCCTCGCGCGTCAGCCCCGGCTCGCCGAGCAGGCGGACGTAGAGCGTCGGCACGCCCATGAAGACGGTCGCGCGCGGCAGCAACGCGGCGACCTTGGCCGGATCGAAACGGCCGAGCCAGAGCATGCGGGCGCCGGCGAGCAGGGCGCCGTGCGACGCGACGAAGAGGCCGTGGACGTGGAAGATCGGCAGCGCGTGGATCAGCACGTCGCCGCCTTGCTCCCCGGGAGTGCGCCAGCCCCAGGTCGTTTTCAGCGTGAGCGCGTTCGAGCGCAGGTTGCCGTGCGTCAGCATCGCGCCCTTGCTGCGCCCGGTGGTGCCGCTCGTGTAGAGGATCGCCGCGAGGTCGTCGCGCTGGCGCCGCGCCGGCTCGTGCGTGTCGCTGAAATGCGTGGCCCGCTCGAGCAGGCTGCCACTGCGATCGTCGCCGAGCGTGAAGACGTGGCGCGTGCCCGCAGCGAAGGCGCGCTTTGACGCCCAGACGAAGTCCTTCGGCGCGCAGACGAACACTGCCGGCTCGGCGTCGCCGAGGAAGTACGCGATCTCGTCGCTCTTGTAGGCCGTGTTGAGCGGCAGGTAGACGTGGCCGGCGCGGAGGACGGCGAGATAGAACAGGAGCGACTCGACCGACTTCTCCGCCTGCACCGCGATCCGGCTCGACGGTGGCAGGTCGAGCGATGCGAGCATGTTCGCGAGCATCGCGGTCGCGCGCTCGAGGTCGCGCCAGCTGTAGACGAGGGCGCTTTCGATCGTCTCGATCGCGACCCCATCGAGCGCGGCGGGGAAGCCGCCGCGCAGGGCCACGAACAGATTGGCATTGGTGTCGGCATTGGTCATTGCGAAGCGTCTCGTCGGCGCGGTGGCGGATAGGCGGACGATTCTTGCGCGCTTCGCTGTCGCGTCAATCGGGCCGGGCCGCGGTCAGCGCCCAGCTCTTGCGGCTGTCAAGCGCGACCAACCTTCGCGCGCGGCTCTCGCTAGTCGCATAGACCAGCGACGCGCCGTCGTTCAGCCGGTCGAACGGAAAACGATCCCCTAAACTTCGCGCCGATCGCTCGCGTCGTGCGAGCCCTACGTCTGCCGTCGTTCGGAGGTTTTCCCATGTCGCTCTTCGTCTCCGTCTTCGCATCGCGTCGCTCGCTGCTGGCACTCGCCGCCGTCACCGCGCTCGGGTCGTCTCCGCTTGCCGCCGTCGCGCAGGGCAAGGGCGAGATCCGCGTTGCCCACGTCTACAGCAAGACCGGCCCGCTCGAGGCGTACGGCAAGCAGACGCAGACCGGCCTAATGATGGGCTTCGACTACGCGACCGGCGGCACGATGATGGTCGCCGGCAAGAAGATCGTCGTCATCGAGAAGGACGACCAGGGCAAGCCCGACGTCGGCAAGAGCCTGCTCGCGACGGCATACGGCGACGACAAGGCCGATCTCGCCGTCGGGCCAACGTCGTCGGGCGTCGCGCTCGCTTTGCTGCCGGTCGCCGAGGAATACAAGAAGATCCTGCTCGTCGAGCCCGCGGTCGCCGATTCGATCACCGGCGACAAGTGGAACAAGTACATCTTCCGCACCGGTCGCAACAGCTCGCAGGACGCGATTGCCAACGCCGTCGCGCTCGACAAGGACAACGTGTCGATCGCGACGCTGGCGCAGGACTACGCGTTCGGTCGCGACGGCATCAAGGCGTTCAAGGATTCGCTCAAGCACGCCAAGGTCGTGCACGAGGAATACCTGCCGCAGAACACGAGCGACTTCACGGCCGGCGGCCAGCGCATCATCGACGCGCTGAAAGACAAGCCCGGCCGCAAGATCATTTATTTTTACTGGGCCGGCGCCGGCAACCCGCTCAAGGTCGCCGACATGGAGCTGAAGCGCTACAACATCGAGGTCGCCGCGGGCGGCAACATCCTGCCGGCGATGGTGGCCTACAAGCCGTACGCCGGCATGGAAGGCGCCACCTACTACTACTTCGGCCTGCCGAAGAACCCGGTCAACGAGTGGCTCGTCGCCAACCACTACAAGCAGTTCAAGACGCCGCCCGATTTCTTCACCGCCGGCGGCATGAGCGCGGCGATCGCGATCGTCGAGGCGCTGAAGAAGACCGGCGGCGACACCAACACCGACAGGCTCATCAAGACGATGGAGGGGATGAGCTTCGAGTCGCCGAAGGGCAAGATGACGTTCCGCAAGGAAGACCATCAGGCGATGCAGTCGATGTACCACACGCGGATCAAGAACGATCCGGCGTTCGCATGGGGTGTTCCCGAGCTCGTGCGCGAGATCAAGCCCGACGAGATGAACGTCCCGATCAAGAACAAGCGTTAGGCCGGACACCTCACGGTGCCGTCCTAACTCGGCGGGTTCGAACGGCGCGGGCGCGCCGCTCATCCCGCCGGGCGGCGGAGGTTCGATGCTCGAAACCAAAGAGCTCACGATCCGCTTCGGCGGCCACGTCGCGGTCGACCGCGTCTCGTGCGCCTTCGCGCCCGGCACGCTGACCGCGATCGTCGGCCCGAACGGCGCCGGCAAGACGACCTACTTCAACCTGATCTCGGGCCAGCTGCGCGCGAGCGCCGGCTCGGTCTGGCTCGACGGCACCGATATCACTGGCCAGAGTGTTCCGGCGCGAACCCGCCGCGGCCT
The DNA here is from genome assembly GCA_036497875.1 of Caldimonas sp. GTDB lineage: Bacteria > Pseudomonadota > Gammaproteobacteria > Burkholderiales > Burkholderiaceae_C > Schlegelella_A. The sequence continues at coordinate 1,332 of DASXIP010000638.1, read as the reverse complement.
CGGCCGCGCGTTTCAGCTGACGCAGTTGTTTCCCAACCTCAGCGTCCTCGAGAACGTCCGCCTCGCGGTGCAGTCGAAGCGCGACGAGGGTCTCAGCCTGTTCGCGGTCTGGCTCGACCGCAAGGAGACGCTCGAGCGCGCGCGCTCTCTCGTCGAACAGGTTCGCCTCGGCGACCGCATGGACGCCGCGGCGAGCAGCCTGCCGCACGGCGACCAAAGGAAACTCGAGGTCGCGATGCTGATGGCACTCGAGCCGAGCGTCTACATGTTCGACGAGCCGACCGCGGGAATGAGCGTCGACGACGTGCCGGTGATCCTCGACCTCGTGCGCAGCCTGAAGGCCGCGCGCGACAAGACGATCCTCCTCGTCGAGCACAAGATGGACGTCGTCCGCGAGCTCGCCGACCGCATCATCGTCCTCCACAACGGCCAGCTCGTCGCTGACGGCGAGCCGGCGACGGTGATCGCCTCGCCGATCGTCCAGCAAGCGTACCTGGGCCTCGCGCCCGAGGCGGAGCCGGCGTGAGCGCCAAGCCGCTGCTCGAGCTCATCGGCGTGCACACGCACATCGGCGCGTACCACATCCTGCACGGCGTCGACTTCGACGTCGCCGCCGGCGAAGTGACGATGCTGCTCGGCAGGAACGGCGCCGGCAAGACGACGACGCTGCGCACGATCATGGGCCTGTGGGCGGCGTCGAACGGCCGAGTCGTGTTCGACGGCACGCAGATCGGCGGTCCCGCGGCGGCGCTCGATGGCAGCGATCGGAGTTCGACGACTGCGGGCGTTGCGCAGTCGCAGCTCCTGACGCCGGCGATCGCCGCGCTCGGCATCGCCTACGTGCCCGAGAACATGGGCATCTTCGCCGACCTGAGCGTGGCCGAGAACATGTTGCTCGCGGCGCGCTCGGCGCGCCGGCTCAACCAGCTCGACACGGCGCGCCTCGAGTGGTTGTTCGGCCTCTTTCCGGCGCTGAAGAAATTCTGGCTCTACCCCGCAGGCAAGCTCTCGGGCGGCCAGAAGCAGATGCTCGCGATCGCGCGCGCGATGGTCGAGCCGCGGCGCCTCCTCCTGATCGACGAGCCGAGCAAGGGGCTCGCGCCGGCGATCGTGCAGAACCTGATCGCGGCGTTGCGCGAGCTGAAGCGCACTGCGACGACGATCCTGCTCGTCGAGCAGAACTTCGCCGTCGCGCAGGCGCTCGGCGACCGCGTCGCGGTGATGGACGACGGCCGCATCGTCCACCGCGGCGCGATGGCCGAGCTTGCCGCCGACGAGGCGCTGCAGCACCGTCTGCTCGGCCTTTCGCTCGCCGCCCACCAGTGAGCGCCC
>DASXIP010000637.1:0-3554 GCA_036497875.1 Caldimonas sp. | reverse complement strand
CCGCCTTCGGCGAGCAGCCAGTGGTCGCGCCGAAAGCGCACCGCAGGCGATTCCGTCTCGCCCCACGCCGGCTCGGCGACGAAATCGAGCAGGTCGCCGCGGATCGCGATGCGCTCCGCCCGGCCGGCGAACGGGCCGGCGGCGGCGGCGGAAGACGGCAGGGCCATGCGAGATGCGTGTATACCATCGCGATACCATGACGAGCCGCCCGATCCGCTTCTTCCACCGCGGCGCCGTCGTCGCGGTCGAACCAGCGGCGACGACACGCACGGTGCTCGACTGGCTGCGTGAAGACGCGCGCCTCACCGGCACCAAGGAAGGCTGCAACGAAGGCGACTGCGGCGCCTGCACGGTCGTCATCGCCGAGCTCGCGCCGCCGGCATGCGGCGCCGAAGACGTCGTTGGCGGCCTGCGGCTGCGCACCGCCAACGCGTGCCTGCAGTTCCTGCCGACCCTCGACGGCAAGGCGCTGCTCACGGTCGAGGACCTGCGCCCCGTGAGCGGCGGCCTCGATCCGGTGCAGCAGGCGATGGTCGACTGCCACGGCTCGCAATGCGGTTTCTGCACGCCGGGGTTCGTGATGTCGCTCTGGGCGACCTACCAGCACCACCTCGCGCGCGACGAGCTGCCGTCGCGGCGTCGCCTTGCCGACGAGCTGTCGGGCAACCTTTGCCCCTGCACCGGCTATCGGCCGATCATCGACGCCGGCGAGCAGATGTTCGAGCTGCCGGCCGCAGCGCTCGACGCCGCACCGATCGTCGCCGCGCTGGAAGAACTGCGCGCTGCGCCGGCGCTGCGCTCGATCGATGCGAACGGCAACGAGTTCCTCGCCCCGCGCAGTGTCGACGACTTCGCTGCCGCCAGGCTCGCGAATCCCGAGGCGCGCATCCTGGCCGGCTCGACCGACATCGGCCTGTGGGTCAACAAGATGTTCCGCCCGCTGCCGGTGTTGCTCTCGATCGGCGCGGTCGACGAGCTGAAGCGCATCGAGCCGCGCGACGGCGTCCTCTCGATCGGCGCCGCCGCCTCGCTCGAGGACGCCTGGCGGGCGCTGGTCGCGCGCTGGCCGGCGCTGACCGACGTCTGGCTGCGCTTTGCCGGCGTGCCGCTGCGCCACACCGGGACGATGGGAGGCAACGTCGCCAACGGCTCGCCGATCGGCGACTCGGCGCCGGTGCTGATGGCGCTCGACGCCACGCTCGTCCTGCGCCGCGGTCAGCTGCTCCGGCGCGTCGCGCTCGCGCAGTTCTATGCCGGCTACCTGCAGAACCAGCTGCAGCCCGGCGAGTTCGTGCAGGCGATCGAGGTTCCGCTCGATCGCACGACGGCCGACCTGCGCGCCTACAAGATCTCGAAGCGCTTCGACTGCGACATCTCCGCCGTCTGTGCCGGGCTCGCGATCGAGCGCGACGAAGCCGACACCGTCGTCGCCGCGCGCCTTGCGTTCGGCGGCATGGCCGCGACCGTGCAGCGCGCCGCCCACGCAGAGACGGCGCTCGTCGGCGCGCGCTGGGACGAGACCGCGCTCGCCAACGCACAGCAGGCGCTGACGCGCGATTTCACGCCGCTCACCGACATGCGCGCCAGCGCCGGCTACCGGATGCAGGTCGCGCAGAATCTGTTGCGCCGCTTCTGGCTCGAGACGCGCAGCGATGCACCGCTCGCGGCCGAGGCGACGAGCGTCTGGGCGTCGGCGTTGCCGACGCAATCGCCGGGCGCGATCGGAACGACGCCGTGAACCGTGCGCTCGATCCGCGCTGGCTGCGCGCGCGCGACGCCGCGGCGACCAGTGCGGCCGGCGTGGCGCGGGTCGGCGTCGCGCTGCCGCACGAGTCTGCGCACCTGCACGTCGCCGGCGCGGCACCGTACGTCGACGACCTGCCCGAGCTCGCCGGCACGCTGCACGCGGCGCTCGGCCTGTCGCCGGTCGCCCACGGCCGTCTGGTCGGCTTCGATCGCGAACGCATCGCGGCGCTGGCGGACGTCATCGACGTCCTCGTCGCTGCCGACATCCCGGGGCCGAACGACTGCGGCCCGGTCGTCCACGACGACCCGATCCTCGCCGATGGCCTCGTGCACTACGTCGGCCAGCCAGTGTTCGCGGTCATCGCCGAAACGCGCGACGCGGCGCGGCGCGCGGCGGCGCTGGCCAAGGCAGCGCTGACGATCGAGCCGCTGGCGCCGATCCTCACTCCCGTCGAGGCGCACGCGGCAAAGAGCTACGTGCTGCCGCCGATGCATCTCGTCCGCGGCGACGCGCGCAAGGCGATCGACGCCGCACCGCATCGCCTCGTCGACACGCTCGACGTCGGCGGCCAGGAACAGTTCTATCTCGAGGGCCAGATCTCGTACGCGGTGCCGCGCGAGGACCGCGGCATGCTCGTCCACTGCTCGACGCAACATCCGAGCGAAATGCAGCATGTCGTCGCCAAGTGCCTCGGCCTCCACTCGCACCACGTCCAGGTCGAGTGCCGGCGGATGGGCGGTGGCTTCGGCGGCAAGGAGTCGCAGTCGGCGCTGTTCGCGTGCGTCGCCGCCGTCGCCGCGCACAAGCTCGGCCGTCCGGTGAAGCTGCGTCTCGACCGCGACGACGATTTCCTCGTCACCGGGCGACGCCACTGCTTCCACTACGAGGTCGAGGCCGGCTACGACGACGACGGCCGCATCCTCGGCGCCGAGCTGACGATGGTCTCGCGCGCGGGCTTTTCGGCCGACCTCTCGTGGCCGGTGATGACGCGCGCGATCTGCCACTTCGACAACACCTACTGGCTGCCCGACGTCGCGATCCACGGCTACTCGGGGCGCACCAACACGCAGAGCAATACGGCGTTCCGCGGCTTCGGTGGACCGCAGGGGGCGATCGCCGTCGAGAGCATTCTCGATACGATCGCGCGCCGGCTCGGCAAGGACCCGCTCGACGTCCGCCGTGTCAACTTCTACGGCCCGAGCCCGCGCGGCGGCGATCCCGGCGAGCGCAACGTCACGCCGTACGGCCAGCTCGTCGAGGACAACATCGTGCGCGAGCTCGTCGACGAGCTAGTGGCGACGAGCTCGTACCGCGGCCGCCGCGGCGAGATCGCTAGCTTCAACGCGACGAGCCCGGTGCTCAAACGCGGCATCGCGCTGACGCCGGTCAAGTTCGGCATTTCGTTCAACCTCGTCCACCTCAACCAGGCCGGCGCGCTCGTCCACGTCTACGGCGACGGCTCGGTGCTCGTCAACCACGGTGGCACCGAGATGGGCCAAGGGCTGCACACCAAGGTCGCGCAGGTCGTCGCCCATACGCTCGGCGTCGACTTCGCCGCCGTTCGCGTCACCGCCACCGACACCCATAAGGTCGCCAACACGTCGGCGACGGCGGCATCGACCGGCAGCGATCTCAACGGCAAGGCGGCCGAGGACGCGGCGCTGCAGATCCGGGCTCGGCTGGTCGCATTCGCCAGCGAGCGCTACGGCGCCAGCGCGAGCGAGATCCGCTTCGCCGCCGGCCGCGTCGCGATCGGCGCCGCGATCACGATCAGCTTTCGCGAGCTCGTCGCCGAGGCGTACCTGGC
>DASXIP010000636.1:0-4624 GCA_036497875.1 Caldimonas sp. | reverse complement strand
GCCTCGTCGCAGCCGGCGACGTCGGCGAAGGTGGTCGTGTTGTTGGCCTCGTCGAGCATGCGCGCCTTCGACTTGCCGAAGCTGAACGCGCCGCCCTTGCCGCCGCCCTGCATCTGGCGCATGAAGTAGATCCAGACGCCGATCAGGAGCAGGATCGGGCCCCAGGACGCGAGGATCGAGAGCAGGAACGAGGGCTCCTCGCGCGGCTTGACGTCGAACTTGACGCCGTTGTTGATCAGGTCGCCGATGAGGCCGCGGTCGAGGTACGTCGCTGTCGTCCGCAACTCCTTGTCGTCAGACGTTCGGGCACGGATCTCGGTCGAGCCGCCGACGCCTTCCTGCAGCGTCACGCTGCGGACGCGCTTGGCGCGCACCTCCTCGAGGAAATCGGAGTAGCCGATCGTTCCCGTCTGCACTCCGGTGCGCTCGAACTGCTTGAAGACGGTGAAGAGGACGAGCGCGATCACCAGCCAGACGGCGACCTTCGAAAACCATTGGTTGTTCACCGCGTCTCCAAATCAGGGCAGAACCAGGCGCCCCACGAACAAGGCAAGGCTCGACCCCCGGCATCTGCGGTCGATTTTAGTCCACGCAAGGCCGCCGTCACACGCCTCGGCAGCCGGCCATTTGCCTCGCTACGCCGCAATATCGGCACCGGAAGCGGCGACTTTGAGGCCGATGCCGACCAGAAAGGTCTCCGCCGACTTGGCCCGGGACGCCTTCGGCTTGATCGCCTTGACGGTACGAAACGTCGCCTTGAATCGTTCGACGAGCTGACTGTAGCCGCTGCCGTGAAAGACCTTGCAGACCAGGCTGCCTTCAGGGCGGAGATGGCGGCGGCTGAAATCGATCGCGAGCTCGACCAGATCGGCCATGCGGGCGGCATCCGAAGCCGCGACGCCAGAGAGGTTCGGCGCCATGTCGGAAAGGACGACGTCGACTCGCCGGCCGGCGAGCTTCGCCTCGAGCGCGTCGAGCGTCGCCTGCTCGCGGAAGTCTCCGGCAAGGAAGTCGACGCCGTCGATCGGCTCGAACGCGAGCAAATCGAGCGCGACGATCGTGCCATGCAGCGGGCCCGGCGGAGCGGCGGGGTTGCTCGCGCCGGCACTGCGGCCGAACTTGCGCCGCACGTACTGGCTCCACGCCCCCGGAGCGGCGCCGAGGTCGACGACGAGCTGGCCCGGCGCGAGCAGATGCAGCTGCTCGTCGATCTCCTTCAGCTTGTAGGCAGCGCGCGCCCGGTAGCCTTCGCGCTGCGCGAGCTTGACGTACGGATCGGTGAGGTGGTCGTGCAGCCACGCCTTGTTCAGCTTCTTGCCTTTGGCGCGGATCGTCATCCCGCGCCGATAATAGGGGCGTGACTGCCCTCTTCCTCAGCACCAGCGAGCGCAAGCAGAAACGCGCCGAAGCGCATCACCTCGATCCGGTCGTCTCGGTCGGCCACGACGGCGCGACCGAAGCGGTGCGGCGCGAGATCGAGGCGGCGCTCGATGCCCACGGGCTCGTCAAGGTCAGGGTCTTCGTCGACGACCGCGCCGCCCGCGAGGCCCTGCTGCGCGAGCTGAGCTCGGACCTCGCCGCGGCGCCAGTGCAGCACATCGGCAAGCTCCTCGTGCTTTGGCGCCCGCCCGTCGCCAAGGCGAAAGCCGGCCGAGACGACCGCCTGCCGGGCCCGAAAGTCGTCAAGGTGTTGAAGTTCTCGAAGAGCGGCAACCACCGGCCGCAGGTCAAGAAGGTCACTGTTCTCGGCAACATGCGGCTCGCCGCCGGCGGCACGCTGAAGCGCGCACGTCGCAAGAGCGCCAGCATCAAGAAGACGGCGCAGCAGAACTGATCGCGGCAGCCGCCGACGCCACCGCGCGAGCGACGAGCCGCCAGGCGAGAACGGCGACGGCGACGAACTTGACAACGAAGAACGCGCTCGCGACGCCGTGCAGCGCGGCGAACGACGGGCCGTCGCCGCGACCGGCTCCAGCGAGCATCGGCTCGAGAGCGTAATGGCCAGCGACGATGCAGAACAGGGCGCCGAGGACGAGCACCATCTCGACGCTGAAGCGCGACGAGCCGGGCCCGGAGCGCTGGCGCGCTTCCCCAAGCGCGAGCACGAGCAGCACCGCGCCGAAGCCGAGCCCGATCGCGGCGTCGGCCCTGAACAGGTGCGCCGCGGCGTGGCCGGCGTCGCCGCGCGGCAGCGTCGCGAACAGGACCGGGGCGGCGACGAAGCCGATCGCCGCGATGAGGCCGGCCCAGGCGCCGGCGAGCCACGCTGCGGCACGCCGCGACAACGCGCTCATCCCTTCACTCGTAGCGCACCCCGGTGATCTCGTAGCTCTTGATGCCGCCGGGCGCCTGCACCTCGGCGACGTCGCCCGCGACCTTGCCGATCAGCGCCCGGGCGATTGGCGAGCTGATCGAGATCAGGCCCTGCTTCAGGTCAGCCTCGTCGTCGCCTACGATCTGGTAGGTCACGCTGCTGCCGCTGTTCTCGTCCTCGAGGTCGACGGTCGAGCCGAAGACGACGCGGCCGTCGGCGTCGAGCGACTTCGGGTCGATGATCTGCGCCGCGGCGAGCTTGTTCTCGACCTCGAGGATGCGGCCTTCGATGAAGCCCTGCTTGTCCTTGGCCGCTTCGTACTCGGCGTTCTCCGAAATGTCGCCGTGCGAGCGCGCCTCGGCGATCGCCTGGATCGCCGCGTGGCGCTCGACCGACTTCAGGCGATTGAGCTCTTCTCTCAGCTTTTCGGCACCGCGTCGGGTGAGCGGAATGGTGGCCATACGACGAACCTCGACCAAAAGGAAAGCCGCCGCGGGAGACTCCGGCGGCGGCGGGTTGGCGACGAGTCTAGCAGCGGCGGCAACCCCCTGGCGCCGTCGAGCCCTAGCGCAGCTCTGTGTGCAATTCCTGCAGCGACGTCACCCCGAGCGTGTCGCGGTGCTTCATGCCCTCGACCGCCGCCTCGCAGCCGGCCATGCTCGTGTAGTACGTGACGCGATGGGCGAGCGCCGCCTGGCGGATGTGGCGGGTGTCGGCGATCGCCGTGCGCGTCTCGTCGACGGTCGTGAAGATGAGCTGGATCTCGCCGTTCTTCAGCATGTCGACGATGTGCGGCCGGCCGTCCTTGACCTTGTTGACGGCGCGCACCGCGATCCCCGCCTCGCCAATCGCCGCTGCGGTGCCTCGCGTCGCGACGAGTTGGAAGCCGAGCGCATGGAGGTCGCGGGCGACGGCGACGGCGCGCGGCTTGTCGCCGTTCTTGACGGTGACGCACACCGTGCCGCGCGCAGGCAGCCGCGAGCCGGCGCCGAGCTGGCTCTTCAGCATCGCCTCGCCGAAGGTGCGGCCGGCACCCATCACCTCGCCGGTCGAGCGCATCTCGGGGCCGAGCACCGGGTCGACACCCGGGAACTTGTTGAAGGGAAAGACCGCCTCCTTGACCGAGAAGTACGGCGGCACGACCTCGCCGCGAACGCCCTTCTGGCTCGCCAGCGACTGGCCGACCATGCAGCGCGCGGCGATCTTGGCGAGCGGCTCGCCGGTTGCCTTGGAGACGAACGGCACCGTGCGCGACGCGCGCGGGTTGACCTCGAGGACGTAGATCATCGCCGCGTCGCCGTCGCCGCCGATGTCGCCCTGGATCGCGAACTGCACGTTCATCAGGCCGACGACCTTGAGCGCCCTGGCCATTAGCGCGGTCTGGCGACGCAGCTCGTTCTGGAGCTTGGCCGGCAGCGAGTACGGCGGCAGCGAGCACGCCGAATCGCCCGAATGGATGCCCGCCTGTTCGACGTGCTCCATGATGCCGCCGATCATCACCTCGGCACCGTCGCTGATGCAGTCGACATCGACCTCGATCGCGTCGTCGAGGAAGCGGTCGAGCAGGACCGGCGACTTCTCGCTCACCTTGACCGCCTCGCGCATGTAGCGCTCGAGGTCCTTGTCGCCGTGGACGATCTCCATCGCGCGGCCGCCGAGCACGTAGCTCGGCCGGACGACGAGCGGGTAGCCGATCTCGTGCGCGAGCACGAGCGCCTGCTCCTCGGTGCGAGCGGTGCGGTTCGGCGGCTGGCGCAGGCCCAGCTCGTGCAGCAGCGCCTGGAAGCGCTCGCGGTCCTCGGCGATGTCGATCGAGTCCGGCGTCGTGCCGACGATCGGGACGCCGGCGCGCTCGAGCTCGAGCGCGAGCTTGAGCGGCGTCTGGCCGCCGTACTGGACGATGACGCCGAGCGGCCGCTCCTTGGCGACGATCTCGAGCACGTCCTCGAGCGTCACCGGCTCGAAGTAGAGACGATCCGACGTGTCGTAGTCGGTCGAGACGGTCTCCGGGTTGCAGTTGACCATGATCGTCTCGTAGCCGTCCTCGCGCATCGCGAGCGCGGCGTGGACGCAGCAGTAGTCGAACTCGATGCCCTGGCCGATCCGGTTCGGGCCGCCGCCGAGGACCATGATCTTCCTGCGGTCGGTCGGCTCCGCCTCGCACTCCTCGTCGTAGCTCGAGTACATGTACGCGGTCTGGGTCGCGAACTCGGCGGCGCAGGTGTCGACGCGCTTGTAGACCGGACGAACGCCGAGCCCGTGACGGCGCGCCCGCAGATCGTCCTCGTCGACCGCGAGCAGGCGTGCGAG
>DASXIP010000635.1:0-2585 GCA_036497875.1 Caldimonas sp. | reverse complement strand
GAGCGGGTCGGGCATCGCTGCATTGTGCCGATCCCGGTGGCGAAGGCCGTCACGGCAGCGCGTAAGCGCTGTTTCAGGCGGCGACGGGGTCCATGCCGATCGCCTTCATCGCCTTCGCCGCGCTCTGCTTCGCCCGGCCGTAGCCGCGCCACGGATCGGCGCGCTCGTAGATCCGCTCGCGGACGTTGCGGATCGTCCAGTGCGCGCCACCGCTCAGGGCATCAAGCTCGTCCCAGGCGCACGGCACCGAGACGCCGAGGCCGGGGCGCGCACGCGCCGACCAGGCGCACGCGGTCGTCGCGCCGAAGCCGTTGCGGAGGTAGTCGACGAAGATCCTGCCGACGCGGTTCTTCGGCCCGCTCTTGGCGACGAAGCGCTCCGGGATCGTCGCCGCCATGTGCTCGACGATGCGCCTGGCGAGCTCCCGGATGGTGCCCCAATCCTCCTTCGCCGCGATCGGCACGACGACGTGCAGGCCCTCTCCGCCGCTCGTCTTCAGGAAGCTCTCGAGGCCGAGTTGCTGCAGCAGCGAGCGCAGCAGCGCCGCGCCTTCCTGCATCTGCCGCCAGGCGAGGCCTTCGCCGGGATCGAGGTCGAAGACCATGCGGTCCGGGTGCGCCGCATCGCGCGTCGTCGCGTTCCAGGTGTGAAACTCGATGACGTTCGCTTGCGCAGCGCCGATCAGCGCGGTGGACGAATCGACCTCGATCATCGGCTCGTGGTCAGGCGAGAACGCCGGGTCGAGCTCGCGCAGCTCTGGGATCCGCAAGGCGCCGGCATGGCGCTGGAAGACGAGGTGGCCGGCGAGCCCGGCGGGGGCGCGGACGAGCGACACCGGGCGCTTCGCCAGGTGCGGCAGGATCAGCCGCGCCGCCTCGAGGTAGTAGTTGACGACCTCGAGCTTGGTGACGCCCGTCGTCGTGTCGACGACGCGATCCGGGTGGCTGATGCTAAGGCCCGCCAGGGTCGCTTCGGCGCGCCCCTTCGACGACTTCGACGTTGCCTTCGGCGCGGCGTTCGCCTTGCGCCCGGGCTCGGCTTTCACTGCCGTTTGCGTCCTGGACGCCGGCTTTCCTCGCGCGGCTGACTTCGCTGTCGCGGTCGATGCTACCGTCACCTCTTCCGGCGATGCCATCGCCTTGCTTGCGGTTGCAACGGACTTGGCGCTCCCGCGCGAAGGTGTCTTCGTCGCCGCCGACGTGTCGTCGATCGTCAAGTCCGAGAGCACGCTGCCGGGCTCGGCGTCGACGACATTGAATTCCTCCGCCGGCCGCGCCGCGTCGTCGCGTTCCTTGATCAGCAGCCACGGCTCCTGGCGTTCGCCGGCGCGGCCGTTCATGCGCACCAGCGTCCAGCCGCCGTGCAGCTTCTTGCCGTGGAGGCGGAACTTGAGCTTGCCGGCGCGGTAGCCGGCGCGGACGTCGCCGACCGGCTCCCACGTGCCGTTGTCCCAGACGATCACCTTGCCGGCGCCGTACTGGCCCTTCGGGATCGTCCCCTCGAAGCTCGCGTAGTCGATCGGGTGGTCCTCGACGTGGACCGCCATCCGCTTGTCGTGCGGGTCGAGGCTCGGTCCCTTCGGCACCGCCCAGCTCTTCAGCGTGCCGTCGAGCTCGAGGCGAAAGTCGTAGTGCAGGCGGGTCGCAGCATGCTTCTGGATGACGAACGCGAGCGCGCCCTTCGTCGCCTTGCCTCCGGTCGGCTCGCTGCTGACCTTGAAGTCGCGCTTGCGGAGGTAGGGCTGCAACGCGCTCTTCATCTCGTCTCTCCTTGGCTTAAAGCTCGGGCAACGGCCGTGCCCAGGCGCGGCGAGCGGCCCAGTAGGTCACTCCCTCGCGAGCGCCTTCCTGCGTGCGTACACCAGGCGCGCGCTGGCGCGGCGGCCAAGGCGCGACTCGATCGGTGCCAGCAGCGCGACCACTTGCAGCCAGTCGCGCGCGTAGAACGCGTCCTTCGCTCGGGCGAGGACGTCGCGCACGCGCTCCGACTCGGCACGCCGCTCGCGCTGCTGAAGCAGATCGTCCCAAAGCGACGGCTCGTCGTTAAAGAAGCGCCTGCCGCAGGCGCGCAGCACGCCGCCGAGGCGATCGAACTCGGCCAGCAGCTGCTCGGGCTCGAACATGGCGTCGTACAGGCCGTGCATCCGCTGCGGGAACGGCTCGCGACCGTCGAGGGCGTGCAGCTCCTCGATCGCGAACGCACCGGCGGCGGTGCTCGCGATCTGCAGGCCGAGTTCGAGGCGCAACGGCGCGACGTCGAGGACGACTTCGCGTTCGCTCTCCGGGTCGACCTCGCTGGCGCGATAGACGACGCGCGCGTGCACCCCGCCTGCGTCCGCCCCTCTTCTGTTGATCTCGCGCCCGAGCCGGCGAAAGCCGTGCTCGGCGACGAGGAATCGCAGCGCCTCCTCTTCGCAGGCGCAGAACGATTCCTCGAAGCTCACCGCAGTCCCGCTAAGGTAAGGCGACGTCGACCTTGACGCGCACGCGCAGATGGAGGCGTTCGTCGTTCCTGCCCTTGGCGTACGCCTCGTACGCGAAGGCGTCGCTGCCGGCGAAACCGGCAGCGGGCATGTAGACGGCATC
>DASXIP010000634.1:0-1590 GCA_036497875.1 Caldimonas sp. | reverse complement strand
TCTTCGCGCAGCTCGCGCCGACGTCGGTGAACGGGGTCCAGCGAAACGCGTCCATCTCCGGGCGAACGCGGCCGAAGCGGTCGATGAACGTGCTGGCGCAGATGCATCGCGCGACGTCGATCCGCTCGCTGAGCGTCGCGTGGAGCACGAGATCCTTCTCGGGCCGGTAAGCGAAGTGCCCGACCGACCGCAACGCGCGCGGCTCGAGCACGAGGCCGCATTCCTCGCGCACCTCGCGCACCGCCGTGGCGACGCTGCTCTCGCCGGCATCGGCGGCTCCCTTCGGAATGTCCCAATGGCGGGTGGCGGTCGCGTGGCAGAGCAGCAGCTCGGCCGACGGCGCCAGGATCAGGACGCCGTGCGTCGTCGTCTTCACGGCGCGGGGTCGTCCGATTCCGCTGCCCCCGCGCCCATGCCGCGCTATGCGATCAGGCGCAGGACTTCTTCGTGGTCCACCGGCTTGACGAGATGGGCGTCGAAGCCGGCGCTCGCCGAGGCGTCGCGATCGCGCTGCAGGCCGTACCCCGTCGTCGCGATGATCCGCGTTCCCTTCATCGACGGCAGCTCGCGCAACCGACGCGCTACGTCGTAGCCCGACATGTCGGGCAGACCGATGTCGAGGAGGACGGCGGTGAGCGGCGCCGCGGCGGCGATATCGAGCGCCTCCTTCCCGGAGTACGCAGCGCGCACGTCGCAGCCACTCGCCCGCAGCAGCTCGACCAGGCTCTCGGCGACGTCGCGGTTGTCGTCGACGACGAGGATGCGCGCCGATTTCGCGGACGGCTGCGCGTCGACCGCGGCTTGCGCCGCCGCGCCCCTCGCGAGCGGCATCGTGATCATGAACTTGGCCCCCTTGCCGGCGCCGGCGCTCGAGGCGACGACGGTGCCGCCGTGCAGGTCGACGATCCGCTTGACGAGCGTCAGACCGATCCCGAGCCCGCCTTGCGAGCGGTCGGGCGACCGCTCGCCCTGGACGAACGGATCGAAGGCACGCTGGAGCAGCGATTCCGACATGCCGATGCCGTTGTCGCTGACCTCGATCTGGGCCGCTGCTCCGAGCCACGAGACGACGACCTCGATGGAGCCGTTCGGCGCGGTGTACTTCGCCGCGTTGCTGAGCAGGTTGACGATGACCTGGGTCAGGCGGACGGCATCGCCATCGACGAGCACGGGCTCGGGCGCCAGCCTGACGTCGAGCGTGTGGCCGTGGCTCTCGATCGTGCTTCGCATCGACTCTGCCGCCGCCCGCACCAGCGTGCCGAGATCGAGCGGCACGCGCTCGAGCTCGATCTTGCCCGTCGTGACGCGGCTGACGTCCATCAGGTCGTCGATCAGGCGGGTCAGGTGCGCAACCTGGCGCTCGATCATGTCGGCGTACTTGGCGGCCTTCTGCTCGCCCTGCGGCAGCTTGAGGATCCCGGCTGCGTTCTTGATCGGCGCGAGCGGGTTGCGCAGCTCGTGCGAGAGCATCGCGATGAATTCGAGAATGCGCCGCCCTTCGGCCTCGAGCTCCTCGATCCGTTGCTGCTCGGCAAGGTCGCGCACGATGTAGACAAAGCCGCTCAAGCGGCCATTGCGGTCGCGGACCGC
>DASXIP010000633.1:0-3384 GCA_036497875.1 Caldimonas sp. | reverse complement strand
AGGAACGTCGCGCGCGCCGCGTGGTCGATCTCCTCCAGCGTTTCGAGGCAGTCCGACGTGAAGCCGGGACAGAAGACGTCGACGCGGCCGGCGCCGCTCCGCGCCAGCGCGACCAGCGTCGGCTCGGTATACGGCTGCAGCCATTCGGCGCGGCCGAAGCGGCTCTGGAACGTGATGGCGACGAAGTCGCCGTTCAACTTGAGCCGTTCGGCAAGAAGCCGCCCAGTCTTCAGGCACTCACAGTGGTACGGGTCGCCGAGCGCGAGCGAGCGCCGCGGCAGGCCATGGAAGCTGAGGACGAGCTTGTCGGGGCGACCGTTGATGCGCCAATGTTCGTTGACGCGCGCCGCGAGCGCGCCGATGTAGCCGTCATCGTCGTGGTAGTGCTTGACGAAGCGGAGCTCGGGAACGTTCCGGATCGTCCGCAGCCATGCCGCGACTGCGTCGCCGATGCTCGCCGTCGCCGACGCTGCGTACTGCGGGTAGAGCGGCAGCACGAGAATGCGGTCGGCGCCGGCGGCCTTGACGTCGTCGAGCACCGCTGCAATCGACGGCGCGCCGTAGCGCATCGCAGGGCGGACCAGAACGCGCTGGCCGCGCTGGCCGAGATAGCCCTCGAGCAGCACGGCCTGCCGCTCGGTCCAGACCTTGAGCGGCGAGCCCTCGGGAGTCCAGATGCTCGCGTACTTGCGCGCTGTGCGCGCCGGCCGTACTCGCAGCACGACCCCGTGCAGAATCGGCAGCCACGCGGCGCGCGGAATCTCGACGACGCGCGGATCGCTCAGAAATTCGGCCAGGTAGCGGCGCACCGCTGCCGGCGTCGGCGCCTCGGGCGTGCCGAGGTTGCAGAGAACGACGGCGGTCTGTGGCGCGATCCCGTGCGCGTGCGCCGGTTCCGGGGCGACGGTCACTTGAGGCCGAAGTCGACGGGCGCCAGCCCGCGCTGGGTGTCCGCAAACTTCATGACCTCGAAGCGCACGCAGGGGCTGATCGGCTCCGAGGGCGGCGCACCGAGGCCGATCACGCCGCTGCCGTGCAGCGTACAAGCGCCGCGGCGCAGGCTGATGATCTCCGGGTCGTTGTCGAAGCGGACATAGGTGCCGTTGTAGCTCAGGTCGACGAGCTGGAAGGTGCCGCCGTGCCAGTCGATCCGCGCGTGCGATCGCGAGACCCGGGTGTCGTCAATGATGTAGGTCGCTTGCGGGCTGCGGCCGAGGATGACGGGGAGGCTGGTGCCGGCGTAGATGCGGTTGAGGTCGAGCCAGACGAGGCGGATTCCTTCCGGCTCCGAGACTGGCATCAACATGTCGCCGTATGCCGTCGCCGCGGTGTCGCCGAAGCGGCGGACCGCCTCCTGCAGATGGACGTGGACCGGCTCGACGCGGCCGCGCAGCTGCAGCCGGTCGAGGCTGCGAAAGCGCGAACGCTCCCACTCGCCGAGCTGCTCGACGACGCTCGCCGTCGCCAGCGTCTCGTTGTCGCCGGCGTGGTCGAGCAGGCGCGCGGCGACGTTGACGGCGTCGCCGAAAACGTCGCCGGCCATCTCGACCAATTCCCCGTGCGCAAGGCCGACCTGGAGCTTGAGCGGCACCGGCGGCCGCGGTGGCAACGTTGGCGCGCCACCTTCATTGGCCTCGTCGTTACCGGTGTCGGGTGCGCCGGTCTCGGAATCGACCGCGGGCTCGAGCAGATCGTCGGCCATGCCGATCCGCGCCAGCGAGTCGTGCATGTCGTCGGCTGCGGTGACGCCCTGGCTCGGCGTGTCGAAGACTGCCATCAGGCCGTCGCCCAAGGTCTTGATCACCCGGCCGCCGTGGACCGTGACGATGCGGGCGAGGAGGGCGACGCTGCGGCTGACGACGGCGGTAGCAGCGGCGTTGCCCAGCGTCTCGTACATCGAGGTGCTGCCGCGCAGATCGGCGAACAACACTGTGCGCTGCAGAACCTGGGTCATACCTGGGGGTTCGGGCGGGCCATTGGCAGCAATTTTATCGCGGCTCACAAGCAAAAAAGGGTCCCGGTCTCGCGACCAGAACCCATTCAAACCCGAATTGCCGAGCGCGTCAGAGCGTGTCGAGATAGGTCCGCAGCTTGTCGGAGCGGCTCGGGTGCTTGAGTTTGCGGATCGCCTTCGCCTCGATCTGGCGGATCCGCTCGCGCGTGACGTCGAACTGCTTGCCGACTTCCTCGAGCGTGTGGTCGGTCGACATTTCGATGCCGAAGCGCATGCGCAGCACCTTGGCCTCGCGCGGCGTCAGTGAGTCGAGGATGTCCTTCACCACGTCGCGCAAGCCCGCCTGCATCGCCGCCTCGATTGGCGCCGTGTTGTTGGTGTCCTCGATGAAGTCGCCGAGATGCGAGTCGTCGTCGTCGCCGATCGGCGTCTCCATCGAGATCGGCTCCTTGGCGATCTTCATGATCTTGCGGATCTTGTCCTCGGGGATCTCCATCTTCTCGGCGAGCGTCGGCGCGTCGGGCTCGAAGCCGAATTCCTGCAGGTGCTGGCGCGAGAGCCGGTTCATCTTGTTGATCGTCTCGATCATGTGCACCGGAATCCGGATCGTGCGCGCCTGGTCGGCGATCGAGCGCGTGATCGCCTGGCGGATCCACCACGTCGCGTAGGTCGAGAACTTGTAGCCGCGGCGGTATTCGAACTTGTCGACCGCCTTCATTAGGCCGATGTTGCCTTCCTGAATCAGGTCGAGGAACTGCAGGCCGCGGTTGGTGTACTTCTTGGCGATCGAAATCACGAGGCGCAGGTTGGCCTCGATCATCTCCTTCTTGGCGTCGCGCGATGCGCGCTCACCTTCGTTCATCCGCTTGTTGATCTTCTTCAGGTCCTCGAGCGGAACGACTGCGCGCGCCTGCTGCTCGGTGAGCTTCTTCTGCAGCTCCTGTACCGGCGGCAGATTGCGCGCAAGGACGACGCTGTAGGGCTTGGCGGCCGAGATCTCCTTCTCCGCCCACTTCAGGTTGAGGATGTTGGGCGGGAAGCTCCTGATGAAGTAGTCCTGCGGCATGCCGCACTTGTCGACCAGGATCTTGCGCAGCTCGCGCTCGTACCGGCGCACATCCTCGACCTGCGAGCGCAGGATGCCGCAAAGTTTCTCGATCGTCTTCACGGTGAAGCGAATCGTCATCAGTTCGCTCGAGATCGACTGCTGGGCGCGGTTGTAGGCGGGCGACTGATAGCCCTCCTTCTCGAACGCCCTGCGCATCTTCTCGAAGTTCGTGCGCAGCGACTCGAACTTGACGAGCGCCGCCGCCTTCAGCTCCTCGAGCTTCTTGGTGAGCGCCTTCGAGCCGCCGTTGCCGTCGTCGTCGTCCTCTTCGTCGAAGAAGTCGACGTCTTCCTCGGCGACGTAGTCGTCGGCCTCGCCTTCG
>DASXIP010000632.1:0-2052 GCA_036497875.1 Caldimonas sp. | reverse complement strand
TCCATGGCCGCCGAACCCAGCACGCTTCCGACGTTCCAGATCCAGCGCATGTATCTGAAGGATCTGTCGCTCGAGCAGCCGAATTCGCCCAAGATCCTCCTCGAGCAGGGCCAGCCGCAGGTCGAGATCAATCTGACGCTGGGCGCCGAGTCGATCTCCGACGGCATGTATGAGGTGACGGTGACGGCGACGGTGACGACCAAGATCAACGACAAGACGCTGTTCCTGGTCGAGGCCAAGCAAGGCGGCATCTTCGAGATCCGCAACGTCCCCGACGAACAGTTGCGGCAGATCCTCGGCATCGCCTGCCCGAACATGGTCTATCCGTATCTGCGCGCGATCGTCTCCGACGTCTGCACGCGTGCCGGCTTCCCGCCGGTCGTGCTGACCGAGGTCAACTTCCAGGCGATGTACGAGGCGCAACAGGCGCAGGCCCTCGCCCAGGCCGGCAACGCCGCGACCAACGGGTCGGGCGCCGTCGGCGCAGCCGGCTAGCAGCGGCCGCACCGCACGTCTTCGTCAGGCGCGTGCGGCAATGAACATCACGGTGCTCGGCGCCGGCGCGTGGGGAACCGCGCTCGCCGTCCACGCCGTCGCGGCCAATCCGACCCGTCTCTGGGCCCGCGACGCCGCACTGGTGGCGCGTCTGCGCTCGACCCGGTGCAACGCGCACTACCTGCCGGAGATCGCGCTGCCGTCAGCGTTGCAGGTCGACGACGACCTCGCTTCCGCGCTGCGCTTCGCGGAGCGCGGGATCGTCGTCATCGCGACGCCGATGGCGGGGCTCGAGTCGATGCTCGCGTCGCTGCCGCCCGGGCTCGACACGACCGTGCTCTGGCTGTGCAAGGGCTTCCAGGACGCGACCGGCGCGCTCGGCCACGAGATCGCACGCGCCGTCTGCCCGGCCGCGAAGGTCGGCGTGCTGTCGGGCCCGAGCTTCGCGATCGAGGTCGCGCGCGGCCAGCCGACGGCTCTGGTTGCCGCCAGCAGCGATGCCGCCGTGCCGGCCCAGGCGGTGCTGGCGTTCCATCACGCGAGCATGCGTGTCTACACCTCGGCCGATCCGGTCGGCGTCGAGGTCGGCGGCGCGGTCAAGAACGTGCTCGCGATCGCGACCGGCATCGCCGACGGCATGGGCCTCGGCCAGAACGCCCGCGCCGCGCTCGTCACGCGCGGTCTCGCGGAGATGACGCGTCTCGGCGTCGCCCTCGGTGCCGACGCGGCGACCTTCATGGGTCTGTCGGGTCTCGGCGACCTCGTCCTCACCGCGACCGGTGATCTTTCGCGCAACCGCACGGTCGGCATCGAACTCGCTGCCGGCAAGGAACTCGCGGCGATCCTCGACAGTCTCGGCCATGTCGCCGAGGGCGTGCGCAGCGCCTCGATGGTCCTCGCCCGCGCTGCGGCATGCGGCGTCGAAATGCCGATCGTCGCTGCCGTCGCCGACGTCCTCGTCGGCCGCATCGCGCCCGAGCGCGCGCTCGCGCAGCTGCTGCGGCGCGAGGCACGCGCCGAGTCGATCCGGGGCGATGGCGGCTGAGCGCCGCCGAGCCGTCGCCGGCTAGACACTGCCAGCGAAGCCGTTCTGCCGCCAGCCCTCGAACACCGCGACCGCGACGGCATTGCCGAGGTTGAGGCTGCGCTGCCCCGGGCGCATCGGCAGCCGCACCGTCTGCCCGTCGTCGAAGCTCGCCCGCACGGCGGCCGGCAGGCCCGAGGTCTCACCGCCGAAGACGAGCCAGTCGTCGGCGGCGAAGCGCACCTCGGCGAGGCTGCGCCGGCCGTCGGTCGTGAAGGCGAAGACGTGGCGCGGGTCGGCGCCGCTGGCGGCGACGAACTCCGGCCACGAGGCATGGCGGCGGACGTCGACGTACTCGTGGTAGTCGAGGCCGGCGCGGCGCAGCAGCCGATCCGTCATCGCGAAGCCGAGCGGCTCGACCAGATGCAGCCGGCAACCGGTGTTGGCGGCGAGGCGGATGACGTTGCCGGTGTTGGGCGGGATCTCGGGTTCGACGAGGACGATGTGGAACACGCCGCTCTCCGGCGTGCTAG
>DASXIP010000631.1:0-3870 GCA_036497875.1 Caldimonas sp. | reverse complement strand
GCACGCCAAGGGCATGGTCGTCCCGGGGACGATCTTCGAGGAGTTCGGCTTCAACTACGTCGGCCCGATCGACGGCCACGACCTCGATTCGCTGATCCCGACCCTCGAGAACCTGCGCGACCTGAAGGGCCCCCAGTTCCTGCATGTCGTCACCAAGAAGGGCTACGGCTACAAGCTTGCCGAGGCCGACCCGGTCGGCTATCACGCTGCCTCGGGCAAGTTCGATCCGAGCGTCGGCTTCGTCAAGCCGGCGACGCCGGCGAAGACGACCTTCACCCAGATCTTCGGCCAGTGGCTGTGCGACATGGCCGAGAAGGACGAGCGCCTGGTCGGCATCACGCCGGCGATGCGCGAAGGCTCGGGCATGGTCGAGTTCGCGAAGCGGTTCCCGGCCCGCTACCACGACGTCGGCATCGCCGAGCAGCATGCCGTCACCTTCGCCGCCGGGCTTGCCTGCGAAGGCATCAAGCCGGTCGTCGCGATCTACTCGACCTTCCTGCAGCGCGGCTACGACCAGCTGATCCACGACGTTGCCATCCAGAACCTGCCGGTCGTCTTCGCGCTCGACCGCGCCGGGCTGGTCGGCGCCGACGGCGCGACGCACGCCGGCAGTTTCGACATCGCCTACCTGCGCTGCCTGCCCAACGTCAGCGTGCTGACGCCGGCCGACGAGAACGAGTGTCGGCAGGCGCTCTACACCGCGTTCATGCAGAACCACCCGGTCGCCGTGCGCTATCCGCGCGGCGCCGGTGCCGGCGTGCAGGTCCAGGCGGCGATGACCGAGATCCCGTTCGGCACCGGCGAGATCCGGCGCGAGAGCAAACGCACGGCGGCGCAACCGGGCAAGCGGATTGCGATCCTCGCCTTCGGCACGCTGCTCTATCCGGCGCTCGCGGCGGCCGAGCGGATCAATGCGACGGTCGCCAACATGCGCTTCGCCAAGCCGCTCGATGTCGCCCTCGTGACTGACCTGGCGCGCCGCCATGATGCAATCGTCACGGTGGAAGAAGGCTCCGTGATGGGCGGCGCGGGGAGCGCCGTCCTCGAAGCACTCGCCGAGGCGCGAATCGACGTCCCGGTGCTCGTCCTCGGCCTGCCCGACACCTTCATCGAGCACGGCGACCCGGCTCGGCTGCTCGCGATGTGCGGGCTCGACGCCGCCGGCATCGAGCAATCGATCCAGCGCCGCTTCGGCGCGCCGCCCGCCTTGCTGCGCACCGCGGTCGGCCAGTGAGGCGGCGATGACCAACCTCGTCGACGTCCTCCACATTCCGGACACCCAGGGCGCGCGCGACGATCGCCACCTCGCGATCCAGCGCGTCGGTATCCGCCGCGTACGCTATCCGCTGCAGCTGCGGATCGAAGGCGCGATCCTGCCGACGGTCGCCGAATGGGCGCTCGACGTTGCCCTGCCTGCCGAGCAGAAGGGCACGCACATGTCGCGCTTCGTCGCCTGGCTCGACGCGATCGACGTTCCGCTCGACGTCCAGACGCTGCGTCGCGAAGCCGTGCGAATGCTGGCGCTGCTCGGTGCCGACGCGGGCAGGATCGAGGCGTCGTTCCCGTTCTTCCTCAGAAAGCGCGCGCCGGTCTCGGGAGTCGAGAGCCTGCTCGAGTACCAAGGTCGGTTCGACGTCGAGGCGACCGGCGCAGCAGTGAGGATCTGGCTCGAGGTCGTCGTTCCGGTCAAGTCGCTCTGCCCGTGCTCGAAGGAAATCTCCGACTACGGCGCGCACAACCAGCGCTCGCACGTCACGATCCGGGTCGAAGCGCTCGCGGAGCTGTCGTGGCGCGAGCTGGTCCGCTTCGCCGAGGACTCGGCGTCGGCCGAGATCTGGTCGTCGCTCAAGCGCGTCGACGAGAAGTGGATCACCGAACGCGCCTACGAAAATCCGAAGTTCGTCGAGGACATGGTCCGCGACGTGGCGCTGCGCCTGAACGCCGACGCCCGGATCGGCCGCTACACGGTCGACGTCGAGAACTTCGAATCGATCCACGCCCACAGCGCGGTCGCGCGGATCGAACGCTAGCGTGATCCGCCGCTGGCCCCGCTGCCGGCGAGACGAGGCATTGCCTAGGTGAGGCGACTGGCAAGCCACCAGAGCGCGACCAACAGCCCGACCCAGAGCGCAGTCGCCAGCACCGATTGCCGTCGCGTGGCACCGAACGCCTGTCGGAACGCACCCCATGCGGCGACCGACCAGACCGCACTGACGAGCCAGATCGCGGCGGCGAGCAAAAGCAGCATCGTGGCGGCGAAGCGAAACGGCGCCGTCTCGAGCGGGCGCATCGCTGGCGGCGGCGACACTGCGCCCGCTGTCGTCGCCTGAAGCGCCGCAATCGCGCGCTCGATGAAGTCCGGATCGAAGAGAGCGACTGCCGACACGGCGACGGCGGCACCGGCGCAGAAGCCGATCCAGGCGCCTCCGTACACGTAGCCGCCGACGAGGCCGACCCGGCGATAACCGGCGTCGCGATCGACGATGCGCCATGCGATCGAGAGCGTCGCGACGAGGATGCCTGCCGCGAGCAATCCGACCAGCAAGCCGACCAGGAGCCAGCCAGCGACGCCGAGGACGACGCTTGCCGGCGAGCCTTGGGCGACGATGCGTACGTCGATCGCGGCGAGCAGCGTCGCGTTGCCGGCGAGGATCGCGCCGCACAGGAAGGCGAACGCGCGCAGGTGGTCGCTTGCGCGACCCGTCTGGCGGCGCGCGATCAGTCGGCGCGGATGCAGCGCGAGCTCGAGCAGGTCGCTCGCGACGCGGACCAGCGCCACGCCGAGCCGTCCTTCAGGCGCGGGCGGCGCGATGGCCGAAGTGATCGCGAAGCGCGATCGCAGCGTCTCGATCAGCGTCGCGACGTCGTGGCGCCAGCGCTGGTCGGCGAGCTCGACCGCCTGACAGCGCGCGAACGCGTCGAGCGATGGCGGCAGCTCGGCCGCCAAAGGCATCGCCGCCCCCTCGACCAGGACCGGCACGATCGGCACGCGTGCGGCGAGCGCAAGCTCGATCTCGAGACGAACGAAGTCGCTGCGATCGTCGAGTCGGCGCCGACCGTGGGCGTCGGTGGCGCCGAGCCAATGCGGACCGACGACGGCCAGGACGACGGTCGACGACTCGACTGAGCGACGGATCGCCTCGACGAAGTCGTCGCCGGCGGCGATCTCGACGTCGCGAAAGACGCGGTCGTCGCCGAACTGCGCTTCGAGGTCGTCGCCGAGGCGTCCCGTCGCGCTTTGGCTGTCCTTGCGGCGGTAGGAAAGAAAGATCTCGGCCATGCCGCTCCTGTCGCGGCGATCGTAGCGAGTCGCGTCGCGCGTTCAGCGCTTGCGGCGTGCAGCGGCGTTCGCGCGCGGCGCCGTGCCGCCGCGCCGCGCCGCGACGGCGTCACGCAGCAGGTACTCGACCTGCGCGTTGACGCTGCGCAGCTCGGCCGCCGCGAGGCGCTCGATCTCGGCCCAGAGCTCGGGATCGATGCGCAGCAGGAACGACTTCTTGTCGGGACTCGCCATCGGCGCTCGTCGCTGCAGGATGGCCTGGTCCTCGGCTCAGGTGTAGAGCGTGCCCGCGTTGATCACCGGCGTCGCGTCGTGGTCGGAGCAGAGGACGACGAGCAGGTTGCTCACCATCGCCGCGCGGCGCTCGTCGTCGAGCTGCATCAGGCCGCGCTCGGCAAGCCACTTGAGGGCGAGCTCGACCATGCCGACGGCGCCCTGGACGATCTTTTTCCGCGCCGCGATCACCGCCTCGGCCTGCTGGCGGCGCAGCATCGTGCCGGCGATCTCGGGTGCGTAGGCGAGGTGCGTCAGCTTGGCATCGACAACGACGAGCCCGGCCTGCTCGAAGCGCTGCTGCAGCTCGCGGCTGA
>DASXIP010000630.1:0-1817 GCA_036497875.1 Caldimonas sp. | reverse complement strand
GCGGCGCTCGCGGCCGATGTGCTGGAGCGCGTCGTCGACGCAGCACGCGAGGAGGCGGCGGCGCGCGAGGAGGCGGCGCGCGACGGTGCAGTTGCCCGCCGCTACCGCGACGCCGGAGCAGCGGCGGTCGACCATCCGGCGCGGATCCCGCCCGCACTGCGGCGCTTCGCCGGCCAAGCGCTCGATCGCCTGCTCGCCGACGGCCCGGCGCGCGACCGCGCGCTCGGCGAGGTCCTGAGCGAGCCGAAACCGGGGACCTGGTTCGACGCCGGCCCGGCACGCCGCGCGACACGGGGGATCGCGCTCGATCGCCGCACGAGGATGCTCTACGATGATCGCTTCGTCTTCGTCAACGGCGAGGCGGTCCGCGCCTCCGGACCCGACGCGATGCTGCTGCGCCGGCTCGCCGACGAGCGTCGCCTGGATGCGAAAAGCATCGCCCGAGCGGGCGCCGCGGCGCGCGCCTTGCTGGCAGACTGGCTGCGCGCCGGCTGGTGCGTGCAGCTGGCCACACGCTTCGACAGTGAGGAATCGACATGACTGGCGACGACATCGCTCCGATCACCTCGCGCTCCGAGTTCGTCGACGCGATCCGCGTCGCGTTCGCGCTCGCCGCGCAGGACGGCGCGCGCGAGATCCTGATCGTCGATCCGAACTTCGCCGACTGGCCGCTCAACGATCACGCCGTCGTCGACTCGCTCACCGCCTGGGTCGATTCGCGGCGAAGCCTCACGCTGTTCGCCGACAGCTTCGACGAGATCGCGCGCCGCCAGTCGAGGTTCGTCGAGTGGCGTCGCCAATGGGCGCACGTCGTTCGCTGCCGCACCGACCCCGAGCTCGAGGCCGAGCAGGTTCCGACGATCCTGCTCGCGGCCGGCGCGACCTGCGTGCGGCTCGTGGATCGAGTGCGCTATCGCGGAACGGTGTCGAGCCGACCGATCGACATGACCGAATGCCGCGAAGCGATTGACGCGCTTTTGCAACGATCCGCCGAGGCGTTCCCGGTCACGACCCTGGGCCTCTAGGGAAAGCCCCTAACGCCGCCTATAATCGCGGGCTAGGCATTGGAAATGCTCGGGCTTTCCCTTTCCTGCGGACGATGGGGCTCTTCGACATGAGGGTTCCCACAATGACCGGTGACTGTCGAACTTAAAATCGAGGAGAAACATGAAAACCGCACTGCTGATGGTGACCCTGGCCGCCGCCGTTTCCTTTGCTGCCTGCAGCAAGAAGGAAGAGACGACGACCACCACGACGACCTCGCCTGCGACCCCGGCGGCGATGGCGCCCGCTGTTGACGCTGCCTCGTCGGCGATGGGCTCGGCGATGACCGCCGCCTCCGCTGCGACCGACGCCGCCGCAGCCGCGAACATGGCAGCCTCGGCGGCCATGGAGGCTGCGTCGAAGTAAGCAGCGATCCGAACGGGTCCCGAAAGGCCGCCTCCGGGCGGCTTTTTTTATGGCTTGCGGGCGGTCGCGCTCGCTCAGCCGACCTGCAGCCAGTCGCAGCCGAGCGTTGGATCGGCGATCACGACATCCTCCGGCCGGCTGCCCCAGCACGTCGCGAGGGCGCTGCGCACGATTTCGGGCCGATTGTTTTCGCGGCTGAGGTGGGCGCCGACGAGCTGGCGCAAGCGCGACGCGATGCCGCTCGCGAGCAGCTCGACCGCCAGCGAGTTGCTGAGATGGCCGTAGCGGCCGCCGATGCGTGCCTTCAATGACGGCGGGTAGCGCGATCCGGCGAGCATTGCCTCATCGTGGTTGCACTCGAGGAGGAGCGCGTCGGCGCCGCGAATGCCGTCGAGCATGTGCTCGGT
>DASXIP010000629.1:0-6242 GCA_036497875.1 Caldimonas sp. | reverse complement strand
CCGACTGGTCCGAGCGCAGCCACGATTTGTCGCGCCTGCTCGCCCGCGCCGGAGTCGGCGACCGTGCGGCATTTGCCACGCTCTACGAGCGGACGAGCTCGCATCTGTTCGCAGTGGTGTTGCGTATCAACCGCGACCGGGCCCAGGCCGAAGACATCCTGCAGGAGGTCTACGTCAACGTCTGGCGGGCCGCGAGCAGCTTCGATGCGGCACAGAGCCAGCCGCTGACATGGCTCACGAGCATCGCTCGCAACCGTGCGATCGACAGCCTGCGCCGGATCCAGACCCAGCCACAGATGCGCACCGCCGTCGCCGCCGCCGACGGCCGCGAAAGCGAGGACGACGTGTACGACACCGTGGCCGACGACGCGCCCGGCCCGCTCGATCTCCTGAGCCGGGCCGCCGAAGCGCGCGCGCTCGCCGCCTGCATGGAGCAGCTCTCGGCGACGCAGCGGCAAAGCGTCGCGCTGGCGTTCTTCCAGGGCCTGAGCCACGCCGAGGTCGCAACGCAGATGCGCCAGCCGCTCGGCACGATCAAGTCGTGGGTGCGGCGATCGCTCGCGGCGCTGAAGAGCTGCCTGCAAGGCGCCGTGCAGCGCGACGGCATGGCGGGCGAATGACATGGACTACGGCAGGCGCGACCTCGCCGAAGCCATCGCCGCCGACTACGTGATCGGCACGATGCGCGGCGGCGCGCGGCGGCGCTTCGAGGCGCTGCTGCCGGCGCACGTCGAGCTTCGCCGCGCCACCAACGCCTGGCAGGAGCGGCTCATGCCGCTCACCGCGGCGATCGATCCGGTGCAGCCGCCGGGCGAGGTGTGGCGCAGGATCTCGGACCGGCTCGACCGCAGGAAGAGCGTCGTCGCCAGCGCTTGGCAGCGTCTCTCGTTCTGGCGCAGCCTGAGCGCGTTCGCGAGCGTCGTCGCGATCGGCCTCGCCCTGTTGCTCGCGAGCCCGCGGCCCGAGGCGCCGCCGATCGTCGTCGTCCTTTCGCCGACGGGCTCCGCGGCGAGCGGCCCGGCCGCGGTGCCGATCGTCGCCAGCATCAGCGGCGACGGAACGACGCTCGTCACGCGTCCGATCGTTCCCGTCGCGGCGCGTCCGGACCGTTCGCTCGAGCTCTGGGCTGTGCCGAAGGACGGCGCGTCGCCGCGCTCGCTCGGCGTCCTGCCGGCCGCGAGCGGCGCGACCGTCGCCCTGCGCAAACAGGTGCTCGCCGGTGTCGACACGCTCGCCGTCAGCGACGAGCCCGCCGGCGGCTCGCCGACCGGCGCGCCGACCGGGCCGATCGTCTACGCCGGCAAGTTCTCGCTGTAGCGAGAACTTCCCGGCACGGCCGGGTCAGGGCTGCTCCCTCCCCAACCCCTCCCTCTGGGAGGGCGGGGCGGCCGCCGCTGGCGGCCCCTGAACAGTGTCCAACGCAGCGAGCACGCGATCGACCGTCACTGCGGTCAGGCAGCGGTAATGGCCGAAGCGGCAGTTGCGGTCGAAGCACGGCATGCAATCGAGCTGCAGCTCGTCCTTCAGCCAGAGGACGCGCGCGCGTTCGTTCAGCGGCGGCGTGTGCAGCGGGCTGGTCGAGCCGAAGACGGCGACCTGGGCGACGCCGAACCCGGCGGCGACGTGCATCAGCCCCGAATCGTTGCTCGCGAGCCCGCGCGATCCGGCGATCAGTGCCATCGTGTCGACCAGCGACGCGCGGCCGGCGAGAACGACACAGGCACCTGCCGCTTCGGCCGCGATGTCGTCGCACAGCGCGGCTTCGCCAGGCGATCCGAGAAGCACGACCGGTGCGCGATCGCGTGCGTGCAGCGCGTGCGCGAGCGCCGCGTAGTGCGCCGCCGGCCAGCGCTTCGCCGGGCCGTACTCGGCGCCCGGCGCGAACGTCCAGTACGCGGCCGGCAGCAGGCCATGCGCGGCGGCGACGGCGACGATGCGCTCGCGCGGCAGCTGCAGGCGAGGCCGGCGCGCAGCGTCGAAGCCGGCGCCGGCGAGCGCGCCGTAGAAGGGAACCATCGGCGGCCGGCCGCGCGGCTTCTCGAGCCGCTCGGTGAGCAGCAGCGCGCGAGCTTCGTTGCGGTAGCCGACTCGGCGCGGGATCCGCGCCAGCCACGGCACCAGCGCCGCCTTGAGCGAATTCGGCAGCACGCAGGCGACATCGAAGCGACCACGCAGCGACGCGGCGACGCGCTTGCGCGCGCTCCAGTCAAGCCTGCCGTGGGCGAACGGCAGCGCGATCGTCGCGGTCACTTCGGGCATCGCCTCGAAGACCGGAGCGACCCAAGGCAACGCGGCAACGGTGACCGCTTCGCCGCGCTCGGCGAGGGTGGCGAGCAGCGGCTCGGCCATCACGGCATCGCCGATCCACTGCGGCGCGACGACGAGCGTTCGCGTCACCGCGCGCCCACCACCGCGCCGACTTCGCTCAATGCGCGTGGACCTTCTCGCCCGGCTTCAGGCGGTATTCAGTGCCGCAGTATGGACACTTGCCGATGCCAGCGGTCGCGACGTCGATATAGACGCGCGGATGGTTGCTCCAGAGCGGCATGCGCGGATTCGGGCAGAAGATCACCCCCGGACCCTGCAACTCCGCTGCGCTCAGCTCGACCGCGTCGCGCGATCCGTCGTGTGCCATTTGCCCCTCAGACCTTCGTGAGCCACTCGGCGTACTTGGCGCTCCTGCCGTTGACGATGTCGAAGAACGCGCTCTGGATCTTTTCGGTGATCGGGCCGCGCGTGCCGCTGCCGAGCTCGATCCGGTCGAGCTCGCGGATCGGCGTCACCTCGGCGGCGGTGCCGGTGAAGAACGCCTCGTCGCAGATGTAGAGCTCGTCGCGGGTGATGCGCTTCTCGACCAGCTTCAGGCCGAGGTCGCCGCAGATGGCGAGGATGGTGTTCCTCGTGATGCCGTCGAGCGCGCCGGCCGAGAGATCAGGCGTGTAGACGACGCCCTTCTTGATCATGAACAGATTCTCGCCCGCACCTTCGCTGACGAAGCCGCTGGCGTCGAGCAACAGCGCCTCATCGTAGCCGTCGTCGGTCGCCTCCATGTTGGCGAGGATCGAGTTGGTGTAGTTCGACACCGTCTTC
The DNA here is from genome assembly GCA_036497875.1 of Caldimonas sp. Lineage (GTDB taxonomy): Bacteria > Pseudomonadota > Gammaproteobacteria > Burkholderiales > Burkholderiaceae_C > Schlegelella_A. The sequence continues at coordinate 3,152 of DASXIP010000629.1, read as the reverse complement.
GCCTGCGTCATCGTGATGTTGACGTGGTGGCGGGTGAAGCTCGACGTCTTGACGCGGATGCCGCGCTTGAGCCCCTCCTCGCCGAGATACGCGCCCCACGCCCACGCGGCGACCATCAGGTGCACGCTGTTGCCCTTCGGCGAGACGCCGAGCTTTTCCGAGCCGATCCAGGTCAGCGGCCGCAGGTAGCACGACTCGAGCTTGTTCTCGCGCACGACCGAGCGCTGCGCCTCGACGACCTCGTCGAACGAGAACGGAATCTTCATGCGCAGGATCTTGGCGCTGTTGAACAGCCGCTGCGTGTGCTCGTAGAGGCGAAAGATCGCGGTGCCTTGCGCGGTCTTGTACGCGCGCACGCCCTCGAATGCGCCACAGCCGTAGTGCAGCGTGTGGGTGAGGACGTGGATCTTCGCGTCGCGCCAATCGACCAGCGTTCCGTCCATCCAGATCTTGCCGTCACGGTCGGCCATCGACATGGCGCTCTCCAACGCTTGCAGGGAAGCTTGATTCTAGGTGGCCGGCTCGTCGGGTCGCTCGATGCGCCACGAGGCGAGGCGGCCGCGCTCGAAATGGAGGACGACGCCGGCGCCGCCGGCGTCGCTCCAGCGCCAGTCGTCTGCGCTGCGGTCGACCTTCAAGCCGAGGCTCTTCGTCTTGCCGACGACCTGCAGCATCGTCATGCCTCGCGTGAGGCCGGCATGGAACATGACGGCGCTATCGATCCGGCCGACCGGCGCCTCGCCAGCATTGCGCATCACACGCAGCGCCCGGTTGAGCGTCAGCAGCAGCCAGAAGACGATCGCACTGGCCGCGAAGGCAAGGCCGTGCAGGCCGTATGCCTGCCACGCGGCGGCGGCGAAGATCGCGGCGAGCAGCCAGCCGAGGCGCGGGTCCACGCGAGCGGTTGTCAGAGTCGGCGGACGAGGTCGATCGCTTCCTCGATGCGCTCGACGGGATGAATCGTCAGCCCTTCGAATGCCTTGGCGCCGGCGCCGCGGGGGACGTTGGCCTTGGGAACGATCGCCGTCGCGAAGCCGAGCTTGGCCGCTTCGCGCAGCCTCTCCTGGCCGCGCGGAGCCGGCCGCACTTCGCCGGCGAGGCCGACCTCGCCGAAGGCGATGAAGCCGCGCGGCAACGCCCTGCCGCGCAGGCTCGACTGGATCGCCAGCATGACCGCGAGGTCCGCCGCGGGCTCGCTGATGCGAACGCCGCCGACCGCGTTGACGAACACGTCCTGGTCGAGCGCGGCGATGCCGGCGTGGCGGTGCAGGACGGCGAGCATCATCGCCAGGCGGTCGCGCTCGAGGCCGACCGAGAGCCGACGCGGGCTTGGGCCGCCGGCGTCGACGAGCGCCTGCACCTCGACCAGCATCGGCCGGGTCCCTTCGAGCGTGACGAGGACGCACGAGCCCGGTACCGGGTCGCCGTGGGTCGACAGGAAGATCGCGCTCGGATTGCTGACGCCCTTCAGCCCTTTCTCGGTCATCGCGAAGACGCCGATCTCGTTGACGGCGCCGAAGCGGTTCTTGATCGCCCGCACGAGACGAAAGCTCGAGTGCGTGTCGCCTTCGAAATAGAGCACGGTGTCGACGATGTGCTCCATCACCCGAGGGCCGGCGAGCGCGCCGTCCTTGGTGACGTGACCGACGAGGACGATCGTCGTCCCGCTCGCCTTGGCGAGACGGGTCAGCTGCGCGGCACACTCACGCACCTGTGCGACCGAGCCAGGCGCCGACGTCAGCGCCTCGCTGTAGATCGTCTGGATCGAATCGACGACCGCGACCGCCGGTTGCTCGCTCGCGATCGCGGCCAAGATCTTCTCGAGGCAGATCTCGGCGAGGACGCGAACGGAGCTTGCGCCGAGGCCGAGCCGGCGTGAGCGGAGCGCCACCTGCGCACCGCTCTCCTCACCGGTGACGTAGAGCACCTTCATCGTTCGCGCCAGCGCATCGAGCGCTTGCAGCAGCAGTGTCGACTTGCCGATCCCCGGGTCGCCGCCAATCAGCACGACGCCGCCGGCGACGATGCCGCCACCGAGCGCACGATCGAACTCATCGATTCCGGTCGGCTGTCGCTCGGCGTCGGTCGCATCGATCTCTGCCAGCGTCGCGACGGCTTCGGTCGGTAGCAGGCCGCGGGCCGAGCCGCCATAGCGCGGCTTGGTGCTCGGCTCGACGACCGACTCGACGAGCGTGTTCCAGGCTCCGCAACCTGGACATTTCCCCAGCCATTTCGGGCTGCTCGCGCCGCACTCGGTGCAGCTGTAGATCGACTTTTCCTTGGCCATGGCGGATTGTCGCGGCCGCCGCGGCCGACCGAGGGGGAGGGTGGCGGGCAAACCCATCCCCGCATCCGAGGCTGGCGGCCTGGCCGCTCCCGGGACTAGATTCGTTGACCCGGTCTCCGCGAAGCGTTCCTTCATCAGAAACGAGGGAGGTTCCATGTTGCAGAGACTTGCGATCGCTGCCGCGCTCGCAGCAGCCAGCACCGCAGGCTTAGCGCAGACCGTTGTCGGCGGCGCGATCATCATCGAGACAGCGGTCGTCCACTCCGGAACGGTCAGGGCGAGCAGTTTTCTCAGCTACGTCTCCGGCGGCGACGGCGTCACCGGCACGACGAACGGATCGAGCATTGCCTACGACGGCGTTCCCGATCCCGCCGCGCCGATGAACGCGGCCGACCATCGCTCACCGATGTCTACACGCGCGGCGTCGACGATACCGGCCTCGGCAAGAACGCCGACGATTTCGCGACCGTCTGGGGTTCAACCAGAACTACAGCCTGTTCATGATCACCTCGGGTGACCACCTGAGCAGTGCCGGGCATTCGCCCGGTGAGGGCGAGATCGACGCCCTGGCCATCCCTGCCGCCGTCCCCGAGCCGGAAAAGTCCGCGCCGTTCGCGGCCGGCCTCGGCGCGCTCGCCTTCGTTTCGCGGCGCCAGAAGCGGCGTCGCTGAAACAGCCTCGGGCAATGCCCGAGCGTCATCGAGATGGCCACTCCTGCGGCCAGCTTTTTTGGCTGGATGCGCCACCGCACAATCGTCCACCATGTCCTGGCATCTCTGGCTCGCGTTCTTCGCCGCCTCGTGGGCGATCAGTCTGTCGCCCGGCCCGGGCGCGATCGCGGTGATGAGCGCTTCACTTCAACACG
>DASXIP010000628.1:0-3896 GCA_036497875.1 Caldimonas sp. | reverse complement strand
GCTGCCCATCAGCTCGTGCCACTCGTCGACGATCACGGTGTGGATCGAGGCGAGCTCGTCGCGCGCCGATTCGCGCGTGAGCATCAGACTGAGCGACTCCGGCGTCGTCACGAGCGCGGTCGGGAAGCGCCGATCCTGCTTCGCGCGCTCGGCCGAAACGGTGTCGCCGGTGCGAACGCCGATCGACCAGGACAGCGCGAGATCGTCGCCCGGCGCCCGGAGCGCGCGCGCAGAGTCGGCGGCGAGCGCACGCATCGGCGTCAGCCAGAGAACGCCGAGCGGCGGCGCCGACGCGCCGCGCGTCGGCACGCCGAGCGTGGCGGCGCGCGCGAGCGCGCCGAACCAGACGGCGTAGGTCTTGCCCGAGCCTGTCGTCGCGTGCAGGAGGCCGCTCGCGCCTACGGCCATCGCCGCCCAGACCTCGCGCTGGAACGCGAACGGTGTCCAGCCCTGCGCGGCGAACCACGTTTCGGCGAGCGAGTCGGCAATCGGCGCCTCGACTCTGGATGCGGAAGCGATCGCCATCACGCGGCTTTGCCGCGCGCGAGCTTGCGACGTTCGTAGAAGTTCATCAACGGCGTCACTGAGATGCCGTGGAGGACGATCGACACGACGACCACGGGCAGCGCGAGCGCCGCCATCGTCGCCGCGGTGTCGGCGGCCAGGCCGTGGTTGACTGCGTAGGCGAGGTAGTAGAGCGAGCCGATTCCGCGAATTCCGAACCACCCGATCAGCGCGCGCTGCGCCGGCGAGGTCTGCGAGCCTGCGAGCCCGGCCAGCGCCGAGACCGGCCGGATGACGAGCAGCAGCACGGCGACGAACCACCACGACGCACGGCTCCAGTCGACCGCCCAGAGCAAGGTCCCGACCGCGATCACGGCGACGACTTCGGCGATCCGTTCGATCTGTTCGTTGAAACTCAGCACCGCGTGTGCCATGAAGGCCGGCGCGAACAGCGGATGGGTCGCCACCCTTTGCGCACGCCTGAGGTCGGGGTCGGCGTGGGCGTTGGCGGCGGCTGCCACCGAGCGCTTGCGCTGCGACGCCACGCCGTCGGTCGCGGTCTTCCGCGCGGCGGCGGCCCCCTGGGCAGTCGCGCGCTGCTCGAGCCGGCGCAAGGCGACGCCGGCCGCGAACACGGCGAGAAAGCCGTAGCCATGCGCCAGGCTCGCGCTGCCGTAGGCGAGCCCGATCAGGCCGAGGGCGAGAAAGTTGTCGAGACCGACCGCCTCCTTGTGAGTGCGTCGCAGGAAGAGGACGAGGCGGCCAACGAGCGTCACGAGCGCGGCACCGATTCCGATTCCCGCGCCGACCGCCCAGACGACGTCGAGCGCGAACCAGCGCCAGAGCGAACCGCCGAGGTCGTGCAAGCCGAGCAGGCCGAGGCCGAGGAGGACGAAGGGAAACGCGGTGCCGTCGTTGAGCCCCGCCTCGCCGGTGAGCGAGAAGCGCAGGCGATCGCGGTCGTTCGGATCGGCAAGCTGCACGTCGGACGCGAGCACGGGATCGGTCGGCGCGAGGATGCCGCCGAGCAGGATCGCGGCGCCGAGCGGCAGGCCGAGCCAAGAAACACCCGCCATCGCGATCAGCGCGATGGTCGCGACCATCGACACGGTCGCCAGGCGCACCGGCAGCAGCCAGCGGCCGTCGCTCAGGCCGACGCTCATCTTCAGGCCCGAGCCGAACAGCGAGAGCAGGACAACGACCTCGGCGATATGCTCGATCGCACGCGGATGCGCCGCCGGTTCGACGTGGACCCAGTCCAGCCAGAGCGGGCTGACGGCCACGCCGACCGCGACATAGAGCATCGAGGTGCTGAGTGGCAGGCGCGCCAGCACCGAGTCGCTGAGCGCCATGACGAGCAACAGGAAGCCGGCGACGGCCGACCAGGAACCGATGTCCATTCGGAGGCGAGTGCGGCAGGGCAGCGAGACACCTTAGCAGAGGAGCTTGGCCGCACCCGTAGGACGGTTGCTCCATGTCCGGGCGGGGAGACCCTGCACGGCACGCTGCGCCTCAATCGGCGGCGATCCAGCCTTCGATCGGGTCGACGTCGTCGGGTATGCCGTAGCGGTCGCGCGTCGACGCGATCGCCGCCTGCGCGAGGCAGAGCACGGCGTCGAGCCGGTCGCCGCTCGCGTCGTCGAGCAGCGCGGCGCGCAAGGCCGGCGCGCAAACGAGCGCGAAGCCGAACTGCGCACGTCCGCCCTCGAGGCCGGCGACGATCGCCTCGCGCGCGGCGCGGCGATCGTCGAGCGCGCTGTTCTTGTACGAGCGGCGTCCGACGAGCGCGTGCGCGAGGCGGCGCGGATACGCCTCGAGCGCGATCCGCGACGGATCGCCGCCGCGGCCGAGCGCCGGGATCGTCACGCCGGCATCGACGAGACGCGCGACGCCTTCGTAGTACATCAGGCCGACCGGGACGTAGCGCGTCTGCATCGGGCTCGTCGAAACCACCGCCGACGCCGTGTCGGTGCGACGGTGCAGCAGCCGCGAACCCGCGGGCCGCGTATTGCCCCAGCCATCGATGAACGTGCGCCACGCGATCCGCGTCGGGCAGCGCCGGCGCACGGTGGCGATGACGGCGGCGGCGTCGCTGCCGAACGCGTGCGCGTCGACGAATGCGCGCGGCAGGCCGAACGGAAAGTCGAAGCCGCCGAGCCACGGGCCGGGCGTTCGCAGCCAATCCTCGAACGCCGCGAGCGTCGTGACTTCGGCAACGCCATCGACTGCGAGCTGCAAGGCGTCGAGCCGCCCGGTCGCGATCGTGATGGGCTTCTTGCGGGACGGATTGCAGCTGAAGTCGATGCCGGCGAGGGCCAGGGCAGACATCGAGAGCGATTGTTGTCGATGCCCGCGCTACAGTTCGCACCATGGCGAATCCGCAGCCGGCCAACCCGATCCTGGTCGAAGCCACGCGCGGCGGCGCGCGCGAGTCGGCGCACCGCGGCGCGGTCGTCATCGTCGACGCCCACGGCAAGCGCATCGTCAGCCTCGGCGACGTCGAGCGGCCGGTCTTCCCGCGCTCGGCGGTGAAGCTGCTGCAGGCGATTCCGCTCGTCGAAAGCGGCGCCGCGGAACGCCTCGAGCTCGACGACCAGGAGCTCGCGATCGCGTGCGCGTCGCACAACGGCGAGCCGCAGCACGTCGCCGTCGTCGAACGGATGCTCACCAAAGCGGGACTCGACGCGAGCGCCCTGGAATGCGGCACGCATTGGCCGCGGCTCGGCCCGGTCGCCTACGCGATCGCGGCGGGGCATCGCGAGCCGGGCCCGCTGCACAACAACTGCTCCGGCAAGCACGCCGGCTTTCTCTGCCTCGCCTGCATGCTCTCGGGCGGCGGCCACGTGCGGCAGTATGCGAAGGGCTACGTCGCGCCGCGCCATCCGGTGATGCGCGCCGTCACCGAGGCGCTGCAAGCGACGACCGGCCATGACCTGGCGAAGGCGCCGCGCGGCATCGACGGCTGCTCGATCCCGACCTTCGCGATTCCGCTCGACGCGCTGGCGCTCGCGTTCGCGCGCATCGGCACCGGCACCGGGCTGCGCCCCGGCCATGCGCGCGCGGCAGCGCGGTTGCGCCAGGCGGTCGCGAGCGAGCCGTTCATGGCAGCGGGAAGCGACCGCTTCGACACCGCCGTGATGGCAGCGCTCGGCGAACGGGTGTATTGCAAGGTCGGCGCCGAGGCGGTGTTCTGCGCCGCCTTTCCGGAGCGCGGCATCGGCGTCGCGATCAAGGTCGACGACGGCAACACGGCCCGCGCCGCCGAGGTCGCGATGGCGGCGGTGATCGAGGCGTTCGTCGAGCTCGACGACGACGAGGCATCGCTCGTTCGTCACCTGAGCGACGTCAGCCTGCGCAACTGGAATGGCATCGAGGTCGGCGCGCTGCGCGCG
>DASXIP010000627.1:0-2524 GCA_036497875.1 Caldimonas sp. | reverse complement strand
CGCATCAGCTCGGCCGGGACGTGCGAGTGATAGCACTCGAGCGAGACCTGGTCGATGCAGCTCCTGGCGAGGGCCGGGAAGACCTGCTCGTACTGACGCCATTCGCCACCGAGCGTCGCCTTCCAGTCGACGTTGGCCTTGATGCCGTAGCCGTAGCAGATATGGACCGCGGTCTTGCACCTCAGCCCCTGCGCCGCGCGCTCGAGCGCGGCAACGCCCCAATCGGCAGCGTCGGCCATGTAGACGTTGAACGCCGGCTCGTCGAACTGGACGATGTCGACGCCGTCGGCCTCGAGCGCTCGCGCTTCCTGGTTGAGCAGCTCGGCGAACGCGAACGCCATCTTGACGCGGCCGGCAGCGTCGCCGCCGAAGGTGCGGTCGGCGACGGTGTCGACGATCGTCATCGGCCCCGGCAGCGTGAACTTGACCTTGCGACCGGTGTGTGCGCGCGTGAGACGCGCTTCGCTGGCGTGGACGCGGCTGGTGAGGCGTGGCGGGCCGACCACCTGCGGCACCATCGCGTCGTAGCGGTTGTTGCGAATGCCCATCTTCACCTTGTGCGCGAAGTCGATGCCCTCGACCTGCGCCAGGAAGCCATGGACGAAGTGCTGGCGCGACTGCTCGCCATCGCCGACGATGTCGATGCCCGCGTCCTCCTGCACCTTCAGCCACAGCAGCGTCGCGTCGGCCTTGGCGCGCTCGAGCTCGGCGCCGCTCGACTTCCACTCGGGCCACAGCGTCTCGGTCTCGGCCAACCACGAAGGCTTCGGCAGGCTGCCGGCGATGGCGGTCTCGAACATCAACGACTCTCCTTTGGCGACGACGCTGCGGCGCGACGATTCGCTGCTTGTTTGCGCTACCGTCGGCGCGTGAGCGCCGCCGCCGACTCGACAGGATTCGCCGACGCCGAGGCGCCGCTCGCCGAGCCCGACCGGATCGCCGCGCTCGACGTGCTGCGCGGCTTCGCGCTGCTCGGCATCTTCATTATGAACATGCCGGGCTTCAGCCATTCGCTGTTCGCCGCGCCGACGCCGCCCGCGAACGTGCTCGACGCGTCGGTCGCCGCCCTGCGCGACCTGTTCTTCGCCGGCAAGTTCAATCTCCTGTTCGGCTTCGTCTTCGGCGTCGGCTTCGCGATCCAGATGGCGCGCCTCGGCGACGCCGAGCGCGCGCGCGCCGCACGCCTCGCCGTACCGGCGCGGCCGAACCGGCCGGCACATGTCTATTGCCGCCGGCTGGCGTTCCTCGCCGTCGTCGGCCTCGTCCACGCGATGCTGCTCTGGTCGGGCGATGTCCTCGTCATCTACGCGCTGCTCGGCTTCGCTCTGCTCGCGCTGCGCCGGCTCGACGATCGCGGCTTTGCGAGCCTGATCGCCGCCTGCCTCCTCTTTCCCGCGCTCGCCGAAGTGCTGCGGCCCGTGTTCTTCTCCGTGGCGACGGAGACGATCGCCGCGTTCGAATACCAGCAGCTCGAAGCGTCGAACGACCTCGCGTTCGGCCACGGCTCGTTCGCCGACGCGGTGCGCGAGACCGCGCGCGTCTTCGCCTGGAGCGTGCGCTCGCCGCTCGGCCTGTACGCGTTCCTCGCGTTCGGCGTCCAGATGGCGACCGGCATCCTCGCCGGCTACGTCGTCGGCCGACGCAGTTGGCCGGCACGGGCGACGTCGCCATCGCCACCGCTGCGCCTGCTTGCGGCCGCGCTCGTCGTCGCGATCGGCGGCAACGCGATCGCGGCGATCGGCGCCGAGGCGCTCGCGACCGTCCTCGACGAGCGGCTTGCCCTTTTCATCACCGTGCTCACGCGAACATTCGGCCGCGCTGCGCTGGCGGCACTCTACGTGCTGGCCGTCGTCCGACTGGTCGGCGCCGGCGGCGCCCCGCCGGCATGGCTTCGCCCGCTGCAGCAGGTCGGCCGGATGCCGCTCACGAACTACCTGCTGCAGACGCTGCTCGCAACGTTCTGCTTCTACGGCTGGGGGCTCGGCTGGTGGGGCCGCGGCGGCGCGGCGTTCGAGACCGCACTCGCGATCGCTCTCTTCGTCTGCGTCCAGCTGCCGTTCGCCGCGGCGTGGCTGTCGCGACATCGCGCCGGGCCGGTCGAGGCGCTCTGGCGCTTCTTCACGTACGGGGCGCGGCGCGGCTGAGCCCGAAGGCGTCGGCGAGAAGCGCATACGACGTCCGCCGCACGGCCGGATCGTGTGCCCAGGTGTTGACCACGATCTCGTCGAGGCGGAACTGCTCGACCAGGCGCAGGATGCGGTCGCGCACCGTCGAGACCGCGCCGACGAACGAGCGCGCGCGCATCGGCGCGAGGCTCTGCTCCTCGGCAGCGTCGAAGCCGCGCGCCGCGATCGCGGCCGGCGATTGCAACGGCCCGAGCGCGCCGCGCGCGCGATCGATCCGCCAGCGGTCGCGCGAGAGCGCGTGGTGCTGCGCCTCGTCGTCGGTCGCCGCGGCGAGGGCCCAGATGCACAGCGTCGCGACCGGCTCGGGATGGCGTTCGCTCGGCTGGTAAAGCTGGCGG
>DASXIP010000626.1:0-1575 GCA_036497875.1 Caldimonas sp. | reverse complement strand
GTCCACTTTGCGCACGCCGACCTCTCGGGCTATTCGGTGTTCGAGGAGGCGTTCTTCCACGGCACCCGGGCCGGACGCGCCGCCGCCTCGCGGTGAGCGACCGCGCGCTGCCAGCCGGAAGTCCTGACGGGCGGGTCGGTGGAACGCCGCTTGCCACGTGACGCACGATGAGCCTCGCCGATCCGAAGGCACCGGACGCCGGTGACGACGCAGCCGATCCAGGCCACGGGCCAGGCGTCTCGCGACGGCATTTCCTCCAGGCCGCAGGCGCCGCCGCCGGCCTCGCGCCGCTCGCTGTGCCGGCGCAGTCGCCCGCCGAACGCGTCGCCGTCGTGCCGACCGATTCGCAGCGGCCGCGAAGCCCGACCGAGCGCATCGTGCGCCTGCGCATCAACGGCATCGAACGCGAGCTCGTCGTCGAGCCGCGCGTGACGCTGCTCGACGCACTGCGCGAGAAGCTGGCGCTCACCGGCACCAAGAAGGGTTGCGACCGCGGCCAGTGCGGCGCCTGCACCGTTCTCGTCGACGGCCGCCGCGTCAACTCGTGCCTGACCCTGGCGGTGATGCACGAAGGCCGCGAGATCACGACGATCGAAGGCCTCGGCACTCCCGATGCGCTGCACCCGGTGCAAGCGGCGTTCGTTGCCCACGACGCGTTCCAGTGCGGCTACTGCACGCCGGGGCAGATCTGCTCGGCGGTGGCGCTCGTCGGCGAGCTGAAGGCGCAGGCGCTCAGCGCGGCGACCTTCGAAGCGGCGCCGCAGGGAACGCCGCCGCGCGCGATCCCGATCAGCGACGCCGAGATCCGCGAGCGCATGAGCGGCAACATCTGCCGATGCGGTGCTTACAGCAACATCGTCGCCGCCGTGCACGCGGTCGTGGAGGCCAAGGCGTGAACGACGTCGACTACCGCCGTCCCGCGACGGTCGCCGAGGCGATCCGCATGGCGGCCGAGCCGGGCGCTGCGTACATCGCCGGCGGCACCAACCTGGTCGACCTGATGAAGGGTCACGTCGCGATACCGACGCTGCTGGTCGACGTCAACCGGCTGCCGCTGAACGCAGTCGAGGCGCGGCCCGAAGGCGGCATCCGCATCGGCGCGCTGGTTCGCAACAGCGACCTCGCCGACCACCCGCTCGTGCGCGAGGGCTATCCGCTGCTGTCGCAGGCGCTGGTCGCGGGCGCGTCGCCGCAGCTGCGCAACATGGCGACTGTCGGCGGCAACCTGCTGCAGCGGACGCGCTGCTACTACTTCTACGACCCCGCGTTCGCCGCCTGCAACAAGCGCTCGCCCGGATCGGGCTGCGCCGCGCTCGGCGGCCGCCAGCGCATCCACGCGATCCTCGGCACGAGCGAGGCGTGCATCGCGACGCATCCGTCGGACATGGCGGTCGCGCTCGCGGCGCTGCGCGCCGACGTGGTGGTGCAAGGCGCGGCCGGCGAGCGACGGATCGCGATGACGCGCTTTCATCGCCTGCCCGGCGGCACGCCCGAGCGCGACACCGAGCTCGCTCCCGGCGAGCTGATCGTCGCGGTCGAGCTGCCGCCGTCGCCGTTCGCCGCGCGCTCGCACTA
>DASXIP010000625.1:0-3042 GCA_036497875.1 Caldimonas sp. | reverse complement strand
GCAGGATCTGCCAGTCGACGCCCGGGACGAGCCCGAGCGGAGCGAGCGAGAGCGCGTGGGTGCCGACCGCGCCGATGCCGAGCGCGACCGCGCCGAAGCCGACCCGGCCGGGGGTCGCGACCCGGCCGCTGACGGCGCCGAGGCCGGCGAGGCTGGCGACTAGCGCCGCCGTCCAGACGCCGAGCGAGCCGAGGCCGTGGTAGCCGAACGCGAACCCGGGCGGTTCTGCGGCGATGCCGATCACCTGACTCGACCAGATGCCAATCGCGAGCGCCGAGGCGGCCCCGAGCAGCCAGAGCGCACCGGCGCGGGTGCGCAGGACGCGGACGCGGCGTGCGAGGTCGAGCGCGACGTAGGCTGCCAGCGTCGTCACACCGAGGCCGAGAACGAACATCAGCACGGTCGACACGACCGACTGCATCTCGGGTTGGATCGCCTGTTCCGGAGACATGGACCTCTCGACCGTGGCAACGCCGGCGCCGCGCAATCCGGCCGGGGACGTCTCGGATATCGACGGCGAGGGTCCGAACTTGAGGTGTCGCAGGCGCTCCTGCGCCCGCCCCGGGAGACGCCGTGGCGGCAGGAATTCGCGCCGCGGCCGGATCGAAGGTCAGTGGAGGGCGAGCGGCTGCGGCATCAGCGAGGCGAACCGGGCGATGTACTCGTCAAGGTCGTCTTCGCTCGGCCCATCCGCCATCAGCGCCTCGACGCCAGCCTGGAAGCTCTCGGCCATCGCGCCCTCGATGAAGATGTCCTTCTGGGCGAACTTGTCGACGATCTCGAAGCCGCCCCGGCTGGACCAGGCCGCGGTCCCAGCTTCTGCCGCGGTCGAGGGGATCTCGAAGCGGACGACGGTGAAGCTGTCCGAGTTGTAGAGCATGTACATGGCGATGTCTCCTTCGCCCTAGCTGCGGGCCGGGCGCCCGTTTGCAAGCCTGTGAGGCAATGCCCGCGGCCGAGGCCAGATGCGCGCCCCTGCTCGGGCCCGTCCTACGGGTCGATCCGTTCGAGAAGAAGGTCGAATTCGACGTCGCCCGAGCCGCTGCGCTGGATCGCGCGCGCCGGCAGGTAGGAGTGCTCGGGGTCGAGCCAGATCTCGGCGGTGGTCTCGTTCGCCGCGCGGCCGTCGCGCGCGAGCTTGACGGCGCGCACGGCGCCGCGCCGGGTCTCGACCGTCTCGACGCCCATCGAGCGCAGTGTCCAGACATCGACATCGCCGCGCGCGCCGGCCACGGCCATCGAGATCCGGCCACCCTCGGCGAGGAGCTCGGGCTCGGCAGCGGCGATGCCGGCCAGCTGGATCATCCAGCTCACCCGGTCCTGGCTGCCGGGGACCAGCGGCCGCTCGACCGCGGTGCTGGAGAAGGTGATCTTGCCGGCGTCGCGGACAAAGTTGGCCGCTTGCGCTGCCCGCCGCGCCCGCTGGTCGAGAAAGCGGACCGGCGCGAGGCCGTTCGCGTCGATTGCGCCTTCGCTCGTCTGCATCAGCAGCGTCAGGCCGGCGACGCTCGCCTCGAGGACGAGCCGGTAGCCGTCGCCCGTCCGCTGCCAACGGATCTGGCCCTCGCCGGCCAGGATGCCGCGCCGGACGTCGTAGTGAAGCGTTGCCGGCGGTGGCAGCCGGGTGCGATAGACGGGCGGCGGCCGGTCCTCGGCGCCGAGCGGGCCCGGCGCGCTCGCGATTGCGGCAACGACGCTCGCCGCCGCGAGTTCGGATGCCGGATCCGCTGCTGCGAGGGCAACGTCGCGCAAATCGGCTGAGCCGGCGCTCGCTTCCTCGATCGCCAGCCGCGGATCGGCCCGGCCCGGGGTCAGTCGCGGCCGACGCGCCGGCCGTGCCCTCGCCTGCAGCGGCCCGACGGAAAGCGGCGGCGCTGCCGCCGGCTCCTGCTCCTCGATCGCGGGCACCGATCCCGGGTCAGCCACGATCGTCCGCACCGACAGCGTCGTGGCCGCCAACTCCGGCGCCGGGCGCGTCGAGTTGCCCAGGCGATCGAGAAACGCCAGATGGAGGATGGCCGCAATCGCCAGGGCCGCCGCGAGCGCGCGGCTGCGCCGCTGCGCCTGCAACCGCTGCGCCGCCGGCTCTGCTGGCGAGGCACGGTCCTGCGTCGGCGCGGCGACGCGCTCGAGCATCGACAATCGACCCTTGCCAGGCATCAGGAACGTCCGGGACTACCCACGATGAAGCTCGCCACCTACAAGGACGGTTCGCGCGACGGCCAGCTCGTCGTCGTCTCGCGCAACCTCGCCACCGCCCACTATGCCAGCGACATCGCGAATCGGCTGCAGCAAGTGCTCGATGACTGGAATTTCCTGTCGCCGCAGCTCGAGGACCTGTCGGCGACGCTGAACGACGGCAAGGCGCGCAATGCGTTCGCGTTCGAGCCGGAGCGCTGCATGGCGCCGTTGCCGCGCGCCTTCCAGTGGGCCGACGGCTCGGCGTTCGTCAACCACGTCGAGCTCGTCCGGCGCGCGCGCAATGCCGAGATGCCGGCGAGCTTCTGGACCGATCCGCTGATGTACCAGGGCGGCAGCGACGACTTCCGCGGCCCGCGCGACGATATCGTTGCCGCCAGCGAGGACTGGGGAATCGACTTCGAGGCCGAGGTCGCCGTCATCACCGGCGACGTCGCGATGGCAACAGCGGCCGAGGCGGCGATCGACAGCGTCCGCCTGCTGATGCTCGCCAACGACGTCAGCCTGCGCAATCTCATCCCCGGCGAGCTCGCCAAGGGCTTCGGCTTCTTTCAGAGTAAGCCGGCGACCACGTTCAGCCCGGTCGCGGTCACGCCAGACGAGCTCGGTGGCGCCTGGCGCGGCGGTCGTCTCCATCTCGATCTCGAAAGCGCGTGGAACGGCAAGCGCGTCGGCCTTTGCAGCGCCGGTGAGGAGATGACCTTCCACTTCGGCCGGCTGATCGCTCATCTGTGCAAGACCAGGAACGCCCGCGCCGGCTCGATCGTCGGCAGCGGCACGGTGAGCAACAAGGATTGGTCGCGCGGCTATTCGTGCATCGCCGAGAAGCGCGCCATCGAGACG
>DASXIP010000624.1:0-1562 GCA_036497875.1 Caldimonas sp. | reverse complement strand
GCGCCTTCATCGCCGCTGCCGACGGCGGTCGCGAGCGGCGCGTCGCCGTCGCCGCCTGGCGCGACGATCGGCATCAGGTCCCTGCTGCGCGGCATCCCGCCGGCGAGTGGCGATGCTCGTCGAGCAGAACGAGCATGAGCGTAGCTCGGTCGTCGATCAGGGCGGCGAGGTCGAGTCGATCGCCGGCGACAACCAGACCATCGCGTTCTCCAGCACCGACGTCTCGAAGAATCTGTTCGCGTCGCGGATCTACGCGATGGACGTCGAGAGCGGCGAAATACGCGAGCTCACGACCGAGAGCTTGGCGCAGGCGCCGACGTTCACACCCGGCGGCAAGAGCATCGTCTACGTGACCGGCGCCGGCGCCGTCATCTTCGCGTTCCAGTTGCACGGCGCCGACTGGTGGATCATGAAGATCGAGGCAGCGACAGGCGCCGCCTCACGTTCATGAACGTGCGCGACCATCCCCTGGGTGACAGATTCCGCCTTGCCGGCTCGCTCTCATTCGTCAGCGACACCGAGTTTTTCGGCGATGTCATGACGGAGTCGCTCGGGCCCGTCGGCAAGATCGTCCGCGTCGATTGCCGCTAAGACGCGGTCGCGCGTCGCGCTACCGCCCGTCGCGTCCACGGCGACTTGTGCACATGCCGGTACCGATCCCCCCGTCGGCGTGCGCCTGTGCGGCAACCCCGCTGCTAGAGTGCGCCGCACCGAAGACCAGGGAGGTTTTCATGATGCTGGTGATCGCGATCATCGTCGGCGCACTGATCGGTGCTGCGACGAGCGGGGAAGCGGGTGCGCTCGCCGGTGCGCTGTTCGGCTGGCTCATCGTGCGGTCGCTGCGCCAGCAGCGCGAGATCGAGGCCTTGCACAGGCGTGCCCCGACGCCATCCGCAACCGTCGCAGCCGAGCCGCTCAAGGTCAAGGACGACGTCGCGCCAGTGCGCGTCGTGGAGGCCGCGGGCGTGGCGACGCCGACCGCGGCGGTGGCGCCGCAGCCGATGGCGGTCGCGGCGGCGTTCGCCGGCGAGGCAGCCCTCGCCCGGAACGAGCCGATCGCGAGCGCGACGTCGGCGCAGGAGCAGCCTGCCGCAGTCGCTATGGCGCGCTCGCCGATCACCGGCGACGACGTCACGGCTGCGCCATCGCGCGACCTGCTCGCGCCGGTGCGGCAGTGGCTCTTCGGCGGCAACACGATCGTCAAGGCCGGCGTCGGCATCCTCTTCATCGGCCTTGCGTTCCTCGCCAAGTACGCGAGTGAGCACGCCCACCTGCCGGTCGAAGTGCGCCTCGCCGCGATCGGCGCGGCGGCGATCGTTCTGCTCGGCTTCGGCTGGCGATTGCGCTTCTCCCGCCCCGACTACGCCCAGGTGCTGCAGGGCGGCGCGGTCGCGGTGCTCTACCTGACGCTGTTCGCGGCGTTTCGCTACTACGGCGTGCTCGCGGCGACGCCGGCGTTCGTGCTCATGGTCGCGGTGGCCGCGCTCGCCGCCGCGCTCGCGGTGCTGCAAGACGCGCGCGCGCTCGCCGTCGTCGGCGCGCTCGGCGGCTTCGCGACGCCG
>DASXIP010000623.1:0-1506 GCA_036497875.1 Caldimonas sp. | reverse complement strand
GGCGAGTCGTTCCTCGACCGGATGATCTCGATGGTCGAGGCCGCGCGCCGGCAGAAGACGCCGAACGAGATCGCCCTCAACATCCTGCTCGTCGCGCTGACGATCGTCTTTCTCGTCGTCGTCGTGACGCTGCTGCCGATGTCGCTCTTCAGCGTCGACGTCGCCAAGGCCGGCGTCGCAGTGACGGTGACCGTGCTCGTCGCGCTCCTCGTCTGTCTGATTCCGACGACGATCGGCGCGCTGCTGTCGGCGATCGGCGTCGCCGGCATGAGCCGCATGATGCAGGCCAACGTGATCGCGACGTCGGGTCGCGCCGTCGAGGCCGCGGGCGACGTCGACGTGCTGCTGCTCGACAAGACCGGAACGATCACGCTCGGCAACCGCCAGGCGACTGCGTTCGTTCCCGCGCCTGGCGTCAAAGAGCGCGACCTCGCCGACGCCGCGCAGCTCGCCTCGCTCGCCGACGAGACACCCGAGGGGCGCAGCATCGTCATCCTCGCCAAGCAGAAGTTCAACCTGCGCGAGCGCGACCTCGCGTCGCTGGGCGCACTGTTCCTGCCGTTCAAGGCGCAGACGCGGATGAGCGGCGTCGATCTCGCCGGATCCGGCGATGCGCCGGCGCGTCAGATCAGGAAGGGCGCGGGCGACGCGATCCGGCGCCACGTCGAAGCGCTCGGTGGCACGATCCCCGCGCAGCTCGACGCCGAGATCGCGGCGATCGCGCGTCGCGGCAGCACGCCGCTCGTCGTCGCCGACGGGCCGCGAGCGCTCGGCGTCGTCGAGCTCAAGGACATCGTCAAGGGCGGCATCCAGTCGCGTTTTGCCGAGTTGCGCCGAATGGGTATCCGCACGGTGATGATCACCGGCGACAACCCGCTGACCGCAGCGGCGATCGCCGCCGAGGCCGGCGTCGACGACTTCCTCGCCGAGGCGACTCCCGAGGCCAAGCTGAAGATGATCCGCGGCCTCCAGGCTGAGGGACGCCTCGTCGCCATGACCGGCGACGGCACGAACGACGCACCGGCGCTCGCGCAGGCCGACGTCGCCGTGGCAATGAACAGCGGCACGCAGGCGGCCAAGGAAGCCGGCAACATGGTCGACCTCGACTCGAACCCGACCAAGCTGCTCGAAGTCGTCGAGACCGGCAAGCAATTGCTGATGACGCGGGGCTCGCTCACGACCTTCTCGATCGCCAACGACGTCGCCAAGTACTTCGCGATCATCCCGGCCGCGTTCGCGACGACGTATCCGCAGCTCGGCGCGCTCGACGTGATGCGCCTGACGAGCCCGGCGTCGGCAATCCTGTCGGCCGTCATCTTCAACGCGATCGTGATCGTCTTCCTGATTCCGCTCGCGCTGAAGGGGGTCCGGTACCGGGCGGCGCCTGCCGCCGAGCTGCTGCGCAGGAACGTCCTCGTCTACGGCGTCGTCGGCCTCGTGGTTCCCTTCATCGGGATCAAGCTGATCGACCTCCTGCTGTCCGCTGCCCATCTCGCCTGACACCCT
>DASXIP010000622.1:0-3164 GCA_036497875.1 Caldimonas sp. | reverse complement strand
CATGGCGAGCGAGATCGCCTCGTCCTGCCACGGCCACGACGGATGGGCGACGATGATCTGCATGTCGGGGAATGCGATCGCGACGTCCTCGAGCAGCATCGGATTCGAGTTCTGCAGACGCAGCCCGCCGCCGCAGCGCATTCCCGAGCCGATTCCCGAGTGGCCGCTGTGGAAGACGGCGGGCAGCTTGTGCTCGGCTATGACTTCGTAGATCGGCCAAGCCATCTTGTCGGTGACGTCGAAGCCCTGCACCGTCGGATGGAACTTGAAGCCCTTGACACCGTAGTCCTCGACCAGCTTTCTCGCCTCGCGACCGCCCATCTTGCCCTTGTGCGGATCGATCGAGCCGAACGCGATCATGATGTCCGGATTGGCCTGCGCCGCTTCCGCGATCTCCTCGTTCGGAATGCGCCGCCGCCCGAGCTGCGTCTCGGCGTCGACGGTGAAGTTGACGAAGCCGATCTTCTTCTCGCGGTAGTAGGCGATCGTCTCGTCCATCGTCGGCCGCTTCGACGAGCGAAAGTACTTGTCGGCGGCGCGGTCGTACTCCTCGCCGTAGTTGTCGAACGGGTTGCGGCACGAGACCTCGAGGTGGGTGTGCGTGTCGATGGCGATCAGGTCGGCGGTGTTCATGGCCAGCTTCTCGTGCAGTCGTGCGCGCGGGCGCAGCTCGGATCGACGTTGTAAACCGGAATTGGCGCGGCCGTCCGCCGGACTTGGGTTAGGCTTTCGTCGAGGTCGCCCGCCGTGGTGTCGCCTCAGAACTTGGCATTTCCGCCATCTCGAGGAACGACGATGACCGATCGGTCGGCGCCGGGAAGCTTGTCGACCGAAGATCTCGCCATACTGCTCGAGGTCACGCGCAGCCTCGCCGCGCCGTTCGACCTGATGTCGATGCTCGCTGCCGTGACGGCCGCCGCGCGTCAGGTGCTGCGCGCCGAGCGTTCGTCGGTCTGGCTGCACGATGCAGCCGCCGGCGAGCTCGTGCTCGAGGTATCGAGCGACATCCGGCACGTGCGCATCCCGGTCGGGCTCGGCCTCGTCGGCGCGTGCGCTCGCGATCGCCAGGTGCTCAACGTTGCCGATTGCTACGCCGATCCGCGCTTCGACCAGCAAGTCGATCGGCGCTCGGGCTACCGCACGCGCTGCGCCTTGACGTTGCCGCTGATCGATCACGCCGGCGCGCTGGTCGGCGTGATGCAGGTGCTCAATCGCATCGATGGGATCTTCGAGAGCGCCGACGAGCAACTCGCGAGCGCGCTCGCCGCCCAATGCGCGGTCGCGCTCCAGCGCGTGCAGATGATCGAATCGCTGATCGAAGGCGAGAAGATGCGCCGCGAGATGGAGATGGCGCAGGCCGTGCAGATGAGCACGCTGCCGCAAGCGATGCCCGTCGTCGCGGGTTACGACGTGCACGGCACGTTTCGGCCGGCCTTGCTGACCGGCGGCGACACCTTCGATCTCGCGCCGGTCGGCGACGGGCTGCTCGTCGTGCTCGGCGACGCGACCGGCCACGGCATCGCGCCGGCGCTCACGGTGACGCAGATGCACGCGATGCTGCGGATGGCGTTTCGCCTCGGTGCTGGCCTGGAGACGGCGTTCGCGCAGGTCAACGACCTGCTTGCCGAGACGCTCGCCGAGGACCGTTTCGTCACCGCCTTCATCGGCGTGCTCGATCCGCGCGCGCACGTGCTGCGCTACGTCAGCGCCGGCCAGGGGCCGATCCTCCACTTCCACGCCGATCGCGGCACGTGCTCGCGCCACAAGCCGACCAGCTTTCCGCTCGGCGCGATGGCGCTGGCGCGTTCGCCGCGGGCGCTCGACATGATCCTGGCGCCGGGCGACGCGCTCGTCCTCCTGTCCGATGGGATCTACGAATACGGCAACGGCTCGGGCGAGCAGTTCGGCGAAGACCGCGTCGAGCAGATCGTCGCTGCCCACCACGCGCGCGGCATGGCGGCGCTGTCGGCCGCGCTGCTCGACGCCGTCCAGGCGTTCGCCGGCGGTGCGGCGCAGGAGGACGACATCACCGTCGTCCTCGTCCGGCGCGAGGCCCATCGGTGAGCGAAAGCGCCTCGTTCGCGCGGCGCATCGACGCGCTGGCCGAGATCGTCGCGTTCACGGCGGCCGCATTCGAGCGCCAGGGCATTCCGGCGGCGCTGCGCGCCGACGTCGATTTCGTCCTCGAGGAGCTGTTCACCAACATCGTGAAGTACAGCCGGGGCGAGGCGCCGATCGCGATCGAGATCGCGGCGATCGCCGAAGGCGTGGAGGTGACCTTGACCGAGCCCGAGGCCGACCGCTTCGACGTCACCCGGGCGCCGCCGGTCGACATCACGCTGCCGGCTGTCCAGCGGCAGCCCGGCGGCCTCGGCCTGCGTCTGATCGCCCGCCTGGTGGACTCCGTACAGTACGCATATTCGGAGGGGGAGCGATGCAGCCGCGTCGTCTTCCGCATGACAAGAGCCGATCCGTCGCCTGGCACGACGGCGGCGAGCGAGGACGAGCGATGCTGACGATGCAGGGAGGCGGCGAGACGCCGGTCGGGCTCTCGGGACGTCTGGACGCGACCCAGGCCGCATCGGCGCAGGCGTACCTCGACCGACTCCAGGGCGTCGTCACCCTCGACTGCAGCGAGCTGCAGTACCTCTCCAGCGCCGGCCTGGGTGTATTCCTGAAGACCCACAAGCGGCTCCTGGCGAGCGGCGGGCGGCTCCGGCTGACGGCGGTCAACCGCCACCTCCAGGACATCTTCAGCTATTCGGGCTTTGACCAGATCCTCGAGATCGAGCCCGCCCGCTGATGCAATCGCCAACCTTTGCCGACGTCGCGTGTACTTGGGACGAGGACGATGACCGGCTGCTGGTCGAGCGCTACCTGAGCGGCGACCGCGACGCGTTCACCTCGCTCGTGGTCCGCTACCAGCGGCCGATCTACAACGCCGCGTTCTGGGTCCTGCGAAGACATGAAGACGCCCACGACATCAGCCAGACGGTCTTTCTCAAGGTCGCCGAGCGCGCCGATGAATACGACCCGAAGTTCAAGTTCTTCAGCTGGATCTACCGGATCGCCGTCAACGAGTCGCTCAACCTTCTGCGCCGCAACCGCCATGAAGACGAGCTCGACGACGACGTCGAGGTCGCCGGCGACGAGAGCGCCGGTCC